>DATFDU010000367.1:0-8286 GCA_035251915.1 Dongiaceae bacterium
GCGGTCGTTTCGCGGTCCGGCGGGCCTTCGCTCTTGCTGAGCCCGGTCTCGCGCCTGCGCCGCTCCTGGTAGCCGTAGAGCGTCTGGAACGCGACCGTCGCCATCGCGCGCAACATCTCGACATGATGCACGCAGCCGTGCCTTCCACCGAACTTGTCGCGCAGGATGCGCGACCAGCCGCGCCCGATCCGCTCGCCCTTGAGCGCGGCAAAGGCGGGCGTGATGGCGGGGCAGATTTCGTACGGTCCGGCCGCAGTCACGCATTCCACGTCGCGGATGACGAAGCGCTCGTCCAGCGTCAGGCGGATGCGCATGTCATGGACCGGCTCGCCCGCCTCGACGGTCTGCCGCCAGTCGCTGGGAAAGGCATAGCTCTTGGTGTCGGTCATCCGGCCTTCGATGTCGAACAGGCCGTCGGCTCGCCGATAGCCGCCGAACGCATAGTTCCGGAAATGCTGCGCCTCGCGCGCGGCCGGTGCGCTCAAGTCAGCGCCGCTGGAATTCGCCATTGCACGCTCCGTTCAGCCCAAGATCAACTCAGCCGGACGGCGGTCCCGGTCGCGCTCACCATCAGGATGGTCTTGCTGTCGCCGCCGATCGAATCGTGGTCGAAGCTGACGCCGATGATGGCGTCGGCCCGCAGCGCCTCGGCGCGGGACATGAGATCGGCCAGCGCCGCATCCTTGGCGTCGGTCAGCACGGTCTCGTAGGACCCGACGCGGCCGCCGACCACGTCGCGGATGCCGGCGAAGAAATCGCGGAACAGGTTGCTGCCCATCACCGCGCTGCCGTGCACCACGCCCAGATAGTCGGTCACGCGCCGCCCTTCGACGCCGTTGCTGGTGGTGACGATCATGCGGCGCCTCCGGCCTGGCGCTGCGCCGCCTGTTTCTCCGCATCGAGCGCCTTGGCCAGCGGCGTCACGCGGATCTTGCGGATCTGGTTGCGCTGCCGCTCCAGGATCTCGAAGCGCAGGTTATAGAAGGTGAAGACCTGGCCCTGCAGCGGGATCTGCCGCGCCTCGTGCAGGATGAGGCCGGCCAGGGTCGACGCGCGGTCGTCCGGCAGATTCCAGTCCAGCTCGCGGTTGAGGTCGCGCAGCGTGACGCCGCCGTCGACGATGAAGGTGCCTTCCTCCTCTTGGACCACGCCCTCGACCTTCATGTCGTGCTCGTCCGCGATGTCGCCGACGATCTCTTCCAGGATGTCCTCCAGCGTGACCACGCCCATCAGCGCGCCGTATTCGTCGACCACGATGGCGAAATGCTCGCGCCGGCGCTTGAACGCCTCCAGCTGCTTCAGCAGCGTGGTGCCGTCCGGGATGAACCACGGCTTGGCCGATAGCTTCACCACGTCGATGCCCTGCAGCTTCCAGTCGTTGGTGTGCAGCGCGCGCAGCAGGCCCTTGGCATGCAGCACGCCGACGATGTTGTCCGGCTCGTTGCGCCACAGCGGGATGCGGGTATGCTGGCTGTCCAGCACCTGGCGCACGATCTCCTCCGGCGGCAGTTCGGCGTCGATCATGGTCATGTTGCGCCGGTGGATCATGATGTCGGAGACCGGCACCTCGTCCAGGTCCAGGATCGAATGCAGCATCGCGCCGGCTTCGCGGATCTCCTCGGCCGATTCCGAATGCAGGTCGATCGCGCCGCGCAGCTCCTCGATGCTCTCCTCGGCGCCCGGCTCGCGCTCGACCTTGACGCCCATCAGCCGGAGCACGCTGTTGATGATGATCTGCGTCAGGTGGGTGAGGGGGTAGGTCACCTTCACCACTACCTGCAGCACCGGCGCCACCCACAACGCGGTCCGCTCGGCATTGTTGATGGCATAGGTCTTGGGCAGCACTTCGCTGAAGATGAAGATCGCGGCGGTGACGCAGATCGAGGCCGCCACCGCCATCGCGCCGGAGCTGCCGAACATGCTGGTGAAGACGAGGGTGGTGACCGAGGCGGCGACGCTGTTGACGAAGGTATTGCTGAACAGGATGGTGGAGATCACCCGCTCCATGTGCTCGTGCATCCGCTCGACCCGCTCGGCGCGGCGGTTGCCCTGCGCCGACAGCGCATAGATGCGGGCGCGCGAGGCGCCGGTCATCGCGGTCTCGCAGGCCGAGAAATACGCGGATATGCCCAGCAGAACGATGAGGGCAAGCAGCTCGACAATCATGGCCGTGTTCCGGTTGTGAGATAACGCATCATGAGCGTGTGGTCGCCATCACGCTGCGATGGCTTCGTCCAGCATGGCGGCGACGTCCGAAAGTTCCACATAGGCCGGCGTGAAGGCCCGGCCGATGCCGCGGGTGAGCACGAAGCCGATGCGGCCGTCCTTCACCTTCTTGTCCTGCGCCATATGCTCGATCAGCCGCGCGGAGGAGAAGCTCCGGCCGTCGATCCAGCTCGGCGAGGTCGGCAGCCCGATGCTGGCGAGATGCCGTTGCACCCGCGCCGCATCCTCGAGCGGGCAGAGGCCGAGGCGCGCCGACAGGTCGTACGCCATCACCATGCCGATGGCGACCGCCTCGCCATGCAGCAGGTCGTCGGAATAGCCGCACTCCGCTTCCAGCGCATGGCCGAAGGTGTGGCCGAGATTGAGCAGCGCCCGCACGCCCGATTCCCGCTCGTCGGCGCCGACGATGGCGGCCTTGGCCCGGCAGCTCTGCGCGATGGCGTGGCGCCGGGCGCTGGCTTCGCCGGAAATGATCCCCGCGCCGTGCCCTTCGCACCAGGCGAAGAAGGCCGGATCGTTGATCAATCCGTACTTCACGATCTCGGCATAGCCCGCTAGCAGCTCGCGCCGCGGCAGCGTGTCCAGCACCTCGATGTCGGCCAGCACCAGCCGGGGCTGATGGAACGCGCCGATCAGGTTCTTGCCCTGCGCCGCGTTGATGCCGGTCTTGCCGCCGACCGAAGAATCGACCTGCGCCAGCAAGGTGGTCGGGATCTGGATGAACGAGAGGCCGCGCAGCAGGATCGCGGCGGCGAAGCCCGTGAGGTCGCCGATCACGCCGCCGCCCAATGCGATCAGGGTGGTCGAGCGCTCGGCCTTCATGTCCAGCAGCCGGCCGCACAGCTGCTCCAGCTCGGCGAAGCTCTTGGTTCCTTCGCCGGCCGGCAGCACGATGGCTTCGCTGGCGATGCCGGCGCTGCGCAGCGATTGCTGGATCTCGTCGAGATAGAGCCGCGCGACCTGAACGTCGGTGACGATGAGGGCGCGCCTCTGCGTCACGACCGGCGCGATCATCTCGCCCGCGCGCGCCACCAGGCCGCCGCCGATCTTGATGTCATAGCTGCGCGTCCCGAGATCGACGCGCACCACGTCGATCGCCGACCGGTCGATGATGGTCATGGCTTGGCGGTCCGGCTGAGATCCGTCTCGATCGCGCGCAGCACGCGCTGCACCGTCACGTCCGGCGGCCCGTCTGCGCTGTCGACCGTCAGGTCGGCCTCGGCATAGACCGGATAGCGCGCCTCGATCAGCTCGGCCAGCTTGGCGCGCGGATCGACATTGTGCAGCAGCGGCCGGTCGTTGCGCCGGCCGATGCGCTTCAGGATCTGGTCGAGCTCGGCCTTGAGCCAGACCGAGACTGCCTTGTCCTTGATGAGCGCGCGCGTCGAGGGGTCCATGAAGGCGCCGCCGCCCGTCGCCAGCACATGCATCGGGTTGCCGAGCAGGCGCTGGATCACGCGCCGCTCGCCATCGCGGAACACCTTCTCGCCGTGGACGGCGAAGATGTCGGAGATCGAGCAGCCGCCCGCCGCCGCCTCGATCTCGCGGTCGGCATCGACGAACGGCAGGCCGAGGCAGGCGGCGAGCCGCTTGCCGACGCAGCTCTTGCCGGCCCCCATCAGCCCGACCAGGACGATGGACTTGTTGAGGCGCTGGGCGAGGGCATAGGCCGGCGCCACCGCGCTCCTGGCGCGCGCGTGAGGGCGGGATTGCGCCCCTTCATCGTCGCCCGGCTGCGCCGAACCACCCGGAATCACCGCTTCCTCGCCAGGTTGTGACGTGTTTTGGCCATATTTGAACACTAGCATGAATCGAAAGCCCTGTGGCAAGTTACAGCCCGTCCGCGGCCGCTGCGAATCGGACGTATGTCGCGGATAACATGGGATAAAACCGATCTCCCGCAAGGGGATCTCCATAGGGCGAAGGCATGGGTAAGCTGGTGATGGTTCTGATGGTGCTGCTTCTGGTTGGAGCCGGAGGCTTCGCCGTGTTCCTGGCGTTCTGGCAGCCCCCGATGCCGCCTGGCACGTTGGAGATCCCGATCCCGAATGACCGCCTCTCGATCCAGTAAGCGCATGCGCATGTCCGCCCGGCGTGTTCTGGGCGCGGCCGCCGTCGGCGCGTTGATGCTTGGCGTCGCGCCGGCGTTTGCCTTGAACGACCCGACGCCGATCGGCCTGCCGCCCATCCAACCCGGCGAACAACCGGCGCAACAACCCGCTTCGCCGCCGCCCCCCGATCCAGCGACTGGCGATCCCGCGACCGGCCAAGTGCAAGGCGGCATCGGCGGCGCGCCCTTGCCGCCATTGTCGCAGGGCCAGGCGCAGCCAACCGACCCCACACAGCCGATCGATCCCGCCATGCCCGCCGCCACCGGCGCACCGCCGGCGCCGGCCGCCGGCGCGCCAGGCCTGCTGGACGACAGCAATGCCGGCCTCGGCGCCAATATCTGGCAGGGCTCGAGCGGCGCGCAGCTGGTCGCGCTGATGCCGAAGCTCGCCGCGCCGCAGACTCAGCCGTCGCTGCGCGATCTCCAGCTCCGCCTGCTGCTCACCAGGGCGCCGGGACCGAACGCCGGCAACGGCGTCGATACGCTGGTGCCGCTGCGCGCCGAGCGGCTGCACGCGATGGGCTTCAGCGCCGAGGCGATGCTGCTGACCAGGGGCGCCGCCGATGCCGCGCCGGCCGACGCCAAGGGTGCGTTCGAAAAGGCGCTCGCAGCGCAGGATGTCGACGCAGCCTGCGGCAAGATGGACGAAGTCATGAACAGCCAGCAGGTGCTCGACCTCTATTGGCGCAAGGCCCTGCTGTTCTGCCAGATCCAGCGCGGGCAGAAGAGTCAGGCGAGCCTCGGCCTCGACCTGATCCGCGAGACGCCGGACAAGGACGCGAATACCAGGGACTTCATCTCGCTCTCCTCGCTGCTGCTGGGCGAAACCAAGAAGAAGCCGAAGCTCGCGGGCACGCGTGATCCGCTGCTGACGGCAATGGCGCTGAAGGCCGGCATGAAGCCGAAGGACGCGCAGAGCGCGCCGCCGCCAAAGGTATCCGGTCTCGCCGCCGCCGCGGCGACCGCGCGCGACGCGGGCCTGCCGCTCAACGTGCGGATCGAATCCGGCGAGCAGGCGTTCGCCGGCGGCCTGGTCAGCGCGGACGAGCTGATCGGGCTCTATCGCCAGGCCAAGTTCACCGGCGATCCGCTGACCATGCCGGATTCGGCGATGATGCGCGCGCAGCTCTATCAGGCCGCGGACCAGGCGTTCGATCCGGTGCGCCGCGCCCAGTTCGTGCATCGGGCGCTGGCCAACGCGCGGGCGCGCGGCGCCTACTTCGTGCAGGGCGCGCTCTATCGCCCGATCGCGGACAAGGTCACGCCGTCGCCCCAGCTTGCCTGGTTCGCGCCGGAGGCGGCGCGCCTGATGTTCTGGGCCGGCAATGTCGAGCGCGGCGGCTTCTGGCTCAACCTGGCGCAAGGCGCCGCAGCGGCGCAGCCGGAGGTGGCGCGCGCGCTGCCGGGGCTGCAGATCCTGGCGGAGATGGCGGGCCTCAACGGCAGCTATGACTCCGATCCGGTGATGACCTGGCAGCAGATGGGCGGCAACCCGACCCTCGCGGAACGCATTCGCGGCATCCGCGCCGGCCTCGGCCTCTCCGGCGGCATTGCCCCGGTAGCAAGCGGCGAAGCGGCTGCGATTGGCCAAGCCGCGAGCGCCGGCCGGCGCGGCGAGACCGTGCTGCTGGCGCTGGTCGCGCTCGGCGGCCGCGGCCTGTCGAATGCCGATAGCGCGACCCTGGCGCAGGCGCTGGGCGGCCTGGAATCGGTCGGCCTGCAGGACGAAGCGCGGCGCATCGGCATCGAGGCGGCGATCCTGGCGGGATTGTAAGGTGGGCCGCCAGCGCGCCCTGGCGCTCGACGATAAAAGGCCGGCGACCCGACATTGGGAGATCTTTCACGAAATGCTGCTGGCAGAGCGGAACGCGTCCGAAAACACGCGTGATGCCTATTGCCAGGACTTAATCCACGTCGAGAAGACGCTTGGCCAACAAGGCGATCTCGCCGACGCCTCTGTCGATGCCCTCCGCGGCTATCTCGAATCGCTGAGCCGGCAGAAGCTGGCGCCTGCCACCGCGGCGCGGCGTCTCTCCGCGCTGCGCCAGTATTTCAGGTTCCTGGTGAATGAAGGTCTGCGCAAGGACGATCCGACCACGGCGCTCGATGCGCCCAAGCGCGGCCGGCCTTTGCCCAAGGTCCTGAGCGAGACCGAAGTCGCCGCCATGATCGATGCGGTGGGGCAGGAGGACAAGGCGGCGGCGCTGCGCCTCGGTGCGCTGATGGAACTGATCTATGGCAGCGGCCTGCGCGTGTCCGAGGTGGTGGGCCTGCCGCTCGCCGCCGCCAAGCGCGACCAGCCTTTCCTGGTGGTGCGCGGCAAGGGCGCGAAGGAACGGCTGGTGCCGCTGAACGATGCCGCCAAGCGCGCGCTCGCCGCCTATCTCGAAGTGCGGAGCGCGTTCCTGCCGCGCTCGATCAAGGCATCGCCGTGGCTGTTCCCATCGAGCGGCGACAGCGGCCATCTCACGCGCCAGCGCCTCGGTCAGCTCTTGAAGGACGCGGCGGCCAAGGCCGGCATCGATCCGGCGCGCGTCTCGCCGCACGTGCTGCGCCACGCCTTCGCCACGCACCTGCTGGATCGCGGCGCTGATCTGCGCGCCCTGCAGAAGATGCTCGGCCATGCCGACATCGCGACCACGCAGATCTACACCCACGTCGCCACCGGCCGCCTGGCCGCCCTGGTTTCCGAAGCGCATCCCCTCGCAAGGGCGTCGCGTTCGCGCAAGCCCTGACCCGTCCCGGAATGGCACCTCCTTGGGTGCCCGGGATTGACACGCCGCCTCCGGGCCGCCAATAAACCAGCGGAATATCGTTAAGACGCGGCGCCATTAACCAATTGGGGATCCCCATGAGCTTCAAGATCGTAGAACAGGCGCCCGCCCGGTTGAATCGCAGCGAGCTGGCGGTCCCTGGGTCCCAGCCGCAGCTGTTCGAGAAGGCCGCCAAGTCGGCCGCCGATGTCGTCTTCCTCGACCTCGAGGACGCCGTCGCGCCGGACGACAAGCCACAGGCGCGCAAGAACGTCATCCAGGCCCTGCGCGACATCGACTGGGGCAACAAGGTGATGTCGGTGCGCATCAACGGCCTCGACACCCACTTCATGTACCGCGACGTGGTGGACGTGATGGAGCAGGGCGGCGAGCGCCTCGACCTCATCATGATCCCGAAGGTCGGCACCGCGGCCGATGTCTATGCGGTCGACATGCTGGTCACCCAGTGCGAGGCTGCGGTGAAGCGCAAGAAGCGCATCGGCTTCGAGATGATCATCGAGACTGCGCTCGGCATGCAGAACGTGCACGAGATCGCCGCTGCCTCGAAGCGCAACGAGAGCCTGCATTTCGGCGTCGCCGACTATGCCGCCTCGACCAAGGCGCGCACGACGAACATCGGCGGCGCCAATCCCAGCTACGCTGTGCTGACCGACAAGGACGAGCACGGCGATCGCGACACCCATTGGGGCGACATGTGGCACTATGCCGTCGCGCGCATGGTGGTAGCGGCGCGCGCCAATGGCTTGCGTCCGATCGACGGGCCGTTCGGCGACTTCTCCGACCCCGACGGCTATCGCGCCGGCGGCAACCGCGCCGGCGTGCTCGGCTGCGAGGGCAAGTGGGCGATCCACCCCAGCCAGGTCGCGCTCGCCAACGAGCTGTTCTCGCCCAGCGATGCGGAGGTCACCAAGGCCCGCCGCATCCTGGAAGCGATGGCCCAGGCGCAGAAGGAAGGCCGCGGCGCGGTCGCTCTCGATGGCCGGCTGATCGACCTCGCGTCGATCCGCCAGGCCGAGGTCCTGGTCGCCAAGGCGCAGCAAATCTCCGGCGCGCACTAGAGTACGCGGGCCGGGCGCATTTCATGCCGACCTTTCTCGACTTCGAAAAGCCGATCGCCGAGCTGGAAGGCAAGATCGCCGAGCTGCGCCACCTGTCGAACGCCGACGACATCAACAT
>DATFDU010000368.1:0-4855 GCA_035251915.1 Dongiaceae bacterium
GTTCGGCCAGTGCTATCACTTCAAGAGCTCGGCGCCGGAGCGCATCCCGTACGCGATCGACCGTTATACGCGCGAGGTCGGACGGCTCTACGCGGTGATGGACAAGCGGCTTTCCAAGAGCGCCTGGCTCGGCGGCGACGAGTTCTCGATCGCCGACATCGCGACCTGGCCGTGGACCAAGAATCCGGCCGCCTACGACCAGAGCCCGGACGACTTCCCCCACGTGCAGGCGTGGCTCAAGAAGATCGGCGAGCGGCCGGCCGTGAAGCGCGCGCTGCGCGTGCTGGACGCGTGAGGGTGGTGCGATGATCGACCTCTACACCTGGCCGACGCCCAACGGGCACAAGGTCCACATCGCGCTCGAGGAACTCGGCCTGCCCTATGCCGTCCACGCCGTCGACATCGGCGAGGGCGACCAGTTCAAGCCCGAGTTCCTGAAGATCAGCCCCAACAACCGCATTCCCGCGATCGTCGATCGCGATGGGCCTGGCGGCAAGCCGATCACGCTGTTTGAATCCGGCGCCATCCTCATCTATCTCGCGGAGAAGACCGGAAAGCTGCTGGCGCCCAAGGGCAACGCGCGCTACCACGCGGTGCAGTGGCTGATGTTCCAGATGGGCGGTATCGGCCCGATGCTGGGCCAGGCGCATCACTTCCGCACCTATGCGCCGGAGCAGATTCCGTACGCCGTCGAGCGCTACACCAACGAGGCGAAGCGGCTCTATGGCGTGGTCGACCGGCGGCTCGGCGAAGCCGAATATCTGGCCGGCGAGTACGGCATCGCCGATATCGCGACCTTCCCCTGGCTGCGCTATTGGGACAAGCAGGGCATCGCCTTGTCCGACTACCCCAACGTCGCGCGTTGGCTGGACGCGATCGAGAAACGGCCGGCGGTCGAGCGCGCATTGAAGATTCTCGCCGATCGCGTCGACAAGCAGAAGCCCTTCACCGACCGCCAGCGCGAAATCCTGTTCGGCCGGACGCAGTACGAGCGGCGGTAGGGCCTTCAGGTTTGTCGCATTTTCTGCGCCGAACCGGCCTCCACTTCGGTGGAAAATGCTGCGGGCCGCAGACAAAAAGACGGCCGATACATTTGCATGCATCGGCCGGGAAGGGGGCTCTTCAGGCAGACTTGAGTTTGCTAACGCCGATGCGCGATCAGCACGTCGACGAACTCCTCGATATTGGCGCGCTCGATACCGGCGTCGCGCAGCAGGCGGTCGTCCACCTTGTTCAGGACCCGGATGATCTCGCGGCGGCGCCACTGCACCCAGAACCACGACATCAGCCCGGCGATGATGCGGATGAGACCGCGCTCTCCGGAGTGGAGGGCGCACCGATCCCGCTTCCGCAAACTCCGCGGCACGGCGGACCAGGCGGTGGTGAGGTCGGACATGGAACGCTTTCTTCAAATCAGATTCAGCTCTCGATGGCCATTTGAGGTCAAGGATTTCCTCTTATCAAACGAATTCGGCTTGACGGGATCATGAGCCAAATTTGAAGATACCGCCATGACGAGACCGGTCAACCTGGCCGCCCTGCGCGGCTTCGAAGCGGCGGCGCGGCACCTCAGCTTCACCAAGGCGGCGGCGGAGCTGAACGTGACGCCGGCCGCGGTCAGCCATGCCATCCGCGAGCTCGAGCTGGATTTGACCGTGCGGCTGTTCGAGCGCTCGAGCCGCGTGGTGCGCCTGACGCCGGCGGGCGAACTGCTGTCGCGCGCGGTCGCCGAAGGGCTGGGCACGATCGGCCGCGCGGTGCAGAAGCTGCGCGCGGTCGACGGGCGGCCGAAGCTGATGGTGACGACCTCGCCGTCGCTGGCGGCGAAATGGCTGGTGCCGCGGCTCGACGGGTTCCTGGCGCAGCATCCGGAAGTCGACGTGCGTATCGACGTCTCGCAGCGGCTGGTCGATTTCGCGGAGGATGGCGTCGACATCGCGATCCGTTTCGGCACCGGCGATTATCCCGGCCTCATGGTCGAGCGGCTGTTCGAGGAGAGCGTGTTCCCGGTGTGCAGCCCGAGCCTGCTCAGGGGCCGGCATCCGCTGAAGCAGCCGCGCGACCTCAAGCACCACACGCTGATCCACATCGAGTGGGATGCGCAGTGGGCGACCTGGCCAAACTGGGCGATGTGGCTGCGCGCCGCCGGTGCGCCCGAGGTCGATGCGATGCGCGGCCTGCATCTCAGCCAGACCTCGCTGGCGCTGCAGGCGGCGCTCGACGGGCACGGCATCGCGCTCGGCGATTCCACGCTGGTGGCGGACGATCTGGCCGCGCGGCGCCTGGTGCGGCCGTTCAGCATGGCGCTGAAGGGGCCGTCGCAGTTCGCCTATCACCTGGTGCATGCGCCGCGCCGCTCGGAGGAGCCGCTGATCAAGGCGTTCCGGCAGTGGATCCTGCAGGAGGTGGCGCGCACCGGCGTGCCGGAGAGCAGCGCGAGCGAGACTTTGGCCAAGCGGCGCAGCGCGCGGCGCCGCAAGCGCCATGGTGGCGGACCGCAGCCTGACGAGGAAATGCTATGAAGCCGAGCGCTGGCGAAACGCGCTCAGCTCCTGCGTGAGCCAGTCCGCGGCGGGCATTTCGGCGCCGTTGCATTGCACGAGATAGGGCTTGCCGCTCATCGCGCTCCTGGTCGCGGCGAGCGCGATGAAGTCCTCCGCGCTGCGTATATCCTCGCGGTAGTGCTCGTACTTGTCCTTGATATGGCCCATCGCCTGCGCGCCGCCATAAGCGACGCCGTTGCGGATGAAGGCGCAGGGCGAGGCGGCGATGAACTCCAGCAGATGGTCGATCTCCGCCTCCGGGCTGGCGGCCAGCGTCGGCGGCGTTGCACAGAAGACAAGAGCGGCGAAAACGAACGCCTTGAAAAACCCCGTAATTCGGGCCTGAAAACGCAAAGCGACTCACCCTGTTCTGTAGGTAACTATAAGGAAGTGGGCGGGATTCACCTCTTGTTAAACTAAGATTTGAGGCAACGACATTCGCATTTGGTCAAGAGGGCACGACCATGAGCACGCTGGCACTCGACGCCATCTCATCCAACCGCCGCGAGCAAATCCGGCGGACGGTCATCAAGGGCGCGCGCATCGTTTTCAACGACCGCAAGAGCACGCTGGATTGCCGCGTGCGCGACATGACGGAAGACGGCGCCCGCCTCGATATCATGACGCAGCAATTGCTGCCGCACGAGTTCGAGCTGCAGCTGGCCGGCACGCCGGCCCGGCGCTGCGGCTTGTGCTGGGCGCGCGGCACCTTCGTCGGCGTGCGGTTCCTGGAAACGGCCTGAACGACCGCGCCAACCCACGGTCCTGCCGGCGGGTTTGAGAGGGTCGATCTCCCTCTCCGCCAAATAGTCATTGTATCTGCAGCGATCGTCGAACTCGCTGGCTGGCCGCAAGAGGCATCGTGAGTCTGACGCAACCGTTAGCCGGACAGAGCGGAATTAAAGCGGTGCATACGAACGCCGAGGCGCTGCATGGGCTTTAAAGCGCAAAACGACTCACCCACTTCTATAGTTAACCATAAGTAACGACGTCGGATTTACCTCTTGTTAAGGTAGCATTTGAGTCGAAGTCGAGCAGCTGTTGAAACGGCTGGCTAGGGGAATGGCATGGCATCGAAGGGCCAATGGGGAAAGTTATGGTTGGTGAGATCATTCGACTGAACGTCGATCCGTCCAATCGCCGCGAGCAGTTCCGGCGAACGGTCATCAAGGGCGCCCGGATTGTTTTCAATGACCGGCAGAGCACGCTGAATTGCCGCGTGCGAGACGTGACGGCAGGCGGCGCGCGGCTCGACCTGTTGACCCAGCAACTGCTGCCGCACGAGTTCGAGCTGCAGATGGCGGGCAACCCGGCCCGGCGCTGCGGGCTGCGCTGGGCGCACGGCACCTTCGTCGGGGTCCGCTTCCTGCCGGATGCCGGCTGAGCGCCAGCCAGGCCTCGCCGCACTAACCCACGGTTCTGTCAGCGGGTTTGACTTTCAGCCGCCCCGCCCTTAAGGAGGGGGCGCGCATACGCCGTGGCGCAGGCTGCTCACGGCGGAGAGGTGGCCGAGCGGCTGAAGGCGGCGGTTTGCTAAACCGTTATACGGGCTTAAACCCGTATCGGGGGTTCGAATCCCCCTCTCTCCGCCAAAATTATTTGCCAATGGCTTGGCCGAGCTATCGCCCGCTCTCCGTGGTGGTGTGGCGATGCTTCTATCCGTACCGTGTGGAGTGCTCGTGAACCGCGCCGACGAGAGCGTCGAGGCTTCGGCGCCGGGCCAGTCATTGGGTCAGCGTGGCCGACAGCCAGTAGGCACCGGCGGCGATCAGCGCCGACATGGGCATGGTGATGATCCAGGCGATCACGATGTTCTTGGCCACGTTCCAGCGCACCGCTGATACCCGGCGCGCGGCGCCGACGCCGACGATGGCGCCGGTGATCGTATGGGTCGTGGATACCGGCACGCCGAGCCAGGTCGCCGCGAACAGCGTCACGGCGCCGGCGGTCTCGGCGCAGCACCCCTGCATGGGCGACAGACGCGTGATCTTCGAGCCCATGGTGTGAACGATGCGCCAGCCGCCGAACAAGGTACCCAGCGCCATGGCCGCCTGGCAGGCGAGCACCACCCAGAAGGGAACGCGGAACTCGCCGCCTGTCAGCCCGTGGCTGTAGAGCAGCACGGCGATGATGCCCATGGTCTTCTGCGCGTCGTTGCCGCCGTGACCCAGGGAATAGAGCGAGGCCGAGACGAACTGCAGCTTGCGGAACACGCCATCGGCCAGCGCCGGCGAAGCCCGCACGAAACTCCAGGTCACGATCAGCACCATGACCAGCGCCAGCACGAATCCAGTCGCGGGCGATAGCACGAT
>DATFDU010000369.1:0-7346 GCA_035251915.1 Dongiaceae bacterium
CGCCGGCGTCAGGCGGTCGAAATCGTTCCACTCGTCCTCGAACAGGCCGACTGTCTCGTCAGGCTCGTATTCCAGCTTGATCCACTTCAGATAATCGACCTTGAATTCGAACAGCTCGTTGAACGTGCGCTCCGCGTCCCAATGGGCCAGCTTGGCGTTGTCGAGCAGCATGACGCTGCTGGCGCGATAGGCCGGCAGCTCCTTGATGCCGGGGCGCATGCGGCACATCAGCGCCTTGCCCTGCATGTCGCGGCTGAACAGCTCCCAGATGTCGCCGACCGCGAAGCAGTCCGGATCGATCACGATCGATCGGCCCTGGTAGTTCATCAGCTTGGGCGGCACGAAGCGCAGCGGGGTGAAGGACTGCAGGTCGTCGACCTTCCAGATGCGCCGCTCCACGTCGCGCAGGAACGGCTGGCCCTCCTTGGCGTGGAGCCAGGGGAAGTCCTTGCCATGCAGGATCACGACCTCGAACCGGTCGGCATGCCGGCTGTTCCGGCGCAACGCATGCGCCGCCACCAGCGCGCCCAAATACTGCTCGTCATTGGTCTGGATGAAGACCTTGTGTTCCATGAGTCTCTTGGCCCTGCGCCAACGACCGATTCTGGCACCCGTCAGAATAAGAGATAACCGGAATCAACGGCAATCGGCCCCGGCGGGATGTGCCGTTTTGCCGCAAATTCCGCAGAAATTCAATCCGTTAGGTCCCTCTTCGTTGACTTGGGGCCAGAGAATGCTATCAACCCGGCGAACGATTGCGGTCCCGCCGTCATGGGCGCCGCCAGCAGCCGAGACAGGATGACCAACCCCCCGCCGCCGACATCGACCCTCGCAGGTGCCGTTCGCATCGTGCGCATGCACGGGTTTGCCCGGCAGGTGCCGCTGATCTTGGCCATGATGGTCGCCGGCTTCCTGGAAGGCATTGGCCTTGCGTCTCTATTTCCCATCCTCTCGATCGTCACCCAGGGTCAGAGCGCCCCCACGCGTCTCAACCAGCTGATCGAGGAGATCCTGGCTTTTTTCCATTTGCCGCTCGAGCTGGGTGTCCTCTGCCTGGTGATCATGGCGACGATCTGGCTCAAGGCCATCATCAGCATGCTGGTGGCACGGGCCCTTGGGCGGACCGGCGCCGCCATCGGCCAGGATATCCGGCAGCGGCTGCTGCAAGCCCTGGTCAACGCCAAATGGTCCTATTTCACCATCCAGCCGGTCGGCCGTTTCGTGGCCGCCTCGACCACGGAAGCCAATTGGGCGTCGACCGCCTTCCGGAACTCGCTGCAGGTGATCGAGCAGTCCATGCGCACCGCCATCTTCTGCGGCCTGGCGCTGTTCATGGGCTGGCAGATGGCCTTGGTCGCCATCAGCATGGGCGTGCTGATGGGCTTGTCGCTGCGGACCTTGACCCGCGCCGCGCACGTAGCAGGGCGCGAGCGGCAGCGCGCCATGCGCAGCCTGGTGGTGGAGCTGAATGACGTGCTCGCCGGGTTCAAGCCCCTCAAGGCGATGCACCGGCACACCAACCTGATCGGCGAGCTGATCAAGGAAACCAAGCGCCTGCGCAAGGCGGTCAACGGGATCGTGCTGACCGAGGGCTTGTCGATCAACCTGCCCGACCTCGTTCAGACCTACCTGCTGGCGGCCGGCGCGTACCTGGGCGCCCGCGTCCTCGGTTCGCCGATCGACATGGTCATCGTCGCTGGCCTCATTTCCTTCCAGCTGATGGGCACAATCGCCCGCGTGCGGCGCGCCCTGACCCAGCTGGCGCAGTCCGATGCGACCTATTGGGCCTTGCTGAACACCGTCGCGGATGTCGAGAAGGCCGCCGAGCGGTTCGACGGCACGCGCGCCCCTACGCTCTCGGTCGGCTGCGAGCTGCGCAATGTCAGCTTCTCCTATGGGCGCGGGCCGGTCCTGACCGACGTCACGCTGCAGATCCCCGCCGGCCGCATCACGACACTGGTCGGGGAATCCGGATCGGGCAAGACCACGGTCGCAGACCTGCTGCTCGGCCTCTATGGGCCGGACAACGGCACGGTGACCGTGGACGGCGTTGATCTGCGCGATCTCGACATCACGCAATGGCGTTCGATGATCGGCTATGTCGCGCAGGAGATCGTCTTGTTCAACGACAGCATCATGGCGAATGTCAGCCTCGGCGACCGGGAGCTCGGAGAAGAGCGCGTGCGGGCGGCCATGCAGGCCGCTGGCCTCGGCCCGCTGCTCGCCGAGCTGCCGGAGGGCCTCGCCACCCAGATCGGCGAGCGCGGCTTCAAGCTGTCGGGCGGACAACGCCAGCGCGTCGCCCTGGCGCGCGCCCTGGTGCATCAGCCGAAGCTGCTGATCCTGGACGAAGCCACCAGCGCCCTCGATCCCGCGACCGAAGCGGAGATCTGCGCCACGGTGGCGGCGCAAGCCGGCCGCACCACCGTCCTTGCCATCACGCACCAG
This sequence comes from Dongiaceae bacterium, assembly GCA_035251915.1. Classification (GTDB taxonomy): domain Bacteria; phylum Pseudomonadota; class Alphaproteobacteria; order Dongiales; family Dongiaceae; genus Dongia_A. Next base: position 2,449 of record DATFDU010000369.1, read on the forward strand.
CCGTCCTGGGTCGAGCGCGCGGATCGCATCTACATGGTGGCGGGCGGCAAGGTCCGCGCCGTCGACCGCACCACGCTCCAGCGCCCAGCGCGGGCCGCGACCTGATGGTTTCGGTTCGCGAGCGGACGCCACCCGGCGATTCCCGCGCTCGCCCGCCTGTTCGAAGAGATGCAGGCCTGGTTTGCCAAGATCGATGGCCGCGTAGGCTTCGGAGGAGCCGTGACGGGTCAGGCGGGCTCGGTGGTGACGCGTCCCTGATCCATCCTGAGGACGCGGTCTGCCGCGTCCAGCCAGATCGACTGATGGGTGATGGCGAGGATCGTGCGATTGCCGCGCAGGCCGCGCACCGCATTGCAGATCTCGCGCGCGGTCTCGCGGTCGAGCGCGCTGGTCGCTTCGTCGAGGATCAGCAGCTCGGGATTGTGGATGAGCGCGCGGGCGATCGACAGGCGCTGTTTTTGCCCGCCCGAAAGCAGGTTGCCGCGCACGCCGATGACTTCGTGCAGGCCACGCGGCAGCGCCGAGACGAAGCCCCAGGCGCCGGCCAGGCGCAGAGCCTCGACCGCCTGCTCCTCGCTGATGGTCTGGTCACCGAGGGTTAGGTTCTCCATCACGGTGTCGTTGAACAGGATGTTCTCCTGCGGGATGTAGCCGATCTTGCCGCGCCAGCGCGCCAGGTCGGCCTCCGCCAGCGGCAGGCCGTCGATCAGCACCTGCCCGGCATCCGGCTCATGCAGGCCGACCAGCAGATCGGCGATGGTGGTCTTGCCGGCGCCGGATGGTCCAATGAGAGTCGCGACCTCGCCGACCGGCAGCTCGAAGTTGGCGGAGCTGACGACTGTCTTCTCGCCGTAGCCGAAGCTTACGTTGCGGAAGTCGCATTGCCGGCCGAGATGGGCGACCGTGCCGCCGTGCAACGCCTCCGCCTGGTCGGTCATGTCCTGGGTGAGGCGGATGACCGACCAGAACGCCACACCGTCGATCGCCACGCGCTGCATCGCGCCGCGCATGGTCGAAACGCCGTTCGAAATCCGCCGCAGCAGCCACACCACGCCGATCAGCTCGACCAGGCCGAGATTGAAATACTCGTATCCGACATAGAACCCGCCGATCACCATGGTGCCGAGCAGCGGTTCCTGCAAAGCGCGGACCGCTGCCTCGCTGTAGTATTCGCGCTGCGCCGACTTCCTCAGCTCGTTGACCTGGGCCGACGCGATGCGGCCGAGATAGGCTTGGCGGTTCATGGCGCGCAGGCTCTTGATCGAGGTCAGCAGATCGTTCACCGCACCCGACAGCAGATGGACGCTGCGCCACTTGGCCCGCCCGGCCCGGCGCGCCATCGCCACGAACCGCGCCACCGCCAGCCACAAGACGACCGCGGCCAGGATCGCCGCTACCGAGAACTCCCACGATATCCAGAGGCAGCCGATCAGATAGGTCAGCGTCTCGGTGAGGCGCGCGGCAAAATTGCCGGCGGCGCGATAGGCCGACTGCGCCCGCTCCGCTTCATCGCTCAAGGCGGCCGACAGGCGCCCCGCCGGCGTGCTGATGATGTGCGACCAGCGTGCGCGCACGATCGCCCCGATCAGGTTGAGGCGCATCTGGGTCGACATGCGCGCCACCTCCCGCCCCACATAGATGAGGCCGGTGGTCGACAGCACGAACTTGAGGGTGATGGTGACGCACAGGAACAGCAGCAGCGCCCCCAAGGTCGGCGGCAGGCCGACCGTGCCCAGCAGTTCCGTGACGATGCTGGTCGCCGGCGACGGCTCGATCCCTTCGCCGGACGCGACGCCCACGATCGGCCACAGGCTGGCGATCGACAGGTTCTCCGCCGCCACGCCCAGCAGCATGGCGAGCAGGATCAGGCACTGCCGCTTCCAGCCGGTATAGAAGAACAGCCGGAAGATTTCTCTGATCGCCTTCATTGCGCCGCCGTCTGACCTTCCACTGCTTGGCCTTGAGCTGGGGCCTGGAACGGGCGCAGCGATAGCGCAATGGCGGCGAGCGGTCCACCCCCGTTGCGCCGCATCGCCTGGTCGACCCAGGCGGGATCGACATGCGTGACCAGCCCGGTGACGAACGGCAGTTTCAGGAAATGCGCACTCGCCAGCCGATGCGTGCCGCGTCGCATATGGACGATGCCGCCGTCGGCCGTGACGCCGAAGCAGATCTCGTCCTTGCCGCGATAGGCGTAGCCGCGCTGCTGCAAGCTGCGGAACAGGTCGAGATAGGTGGCATAGTAGTCGAGCATCCGCTGCTCGGTATCGCACACGACGCCGCGCGCCGTCACCGGCATCCCCTCGTCCGCCGACTGCTTCAGCCAGCGATAGAGCCGCGTCGCCCGATAATCGTCGCCATGAGCGGCGAAGTCCTCGACGTCGCGATAGGTCGGCAGCTCCGCGATCGGCCGGAACTGGCGGGATCCCAGCTGCGGCACCAGGAACCGCCGCTTGAGTCCGTTCATCGTCCGCATGCCGATCTTGCCCAGCACCTGGCGCGGATCGATCGCGATGCGCGCAGCGGACCCCAGCTCGCCACGGATCACCTCGCCATAGCGCCAGGCCGGGTTCCAGGTGCCCGGCGCGAGCGATAAGGCGGCTCGGATCAGCCGTGGTCGGATCGATGCGGGATGGCCGGGCAAGACCCGCTCAATAGCCCCAGAGGTGCTGCAGCCCGACCGCGCCGTGGGGCGCGAGGCCGAGGACGTGCGCCGTGAGGTCGGCGTCCGCTGATCGGACCTGCAGCACGGCGATGCCGCTCTCGCCGACATGCTCCTTCAGCCGCGCCATCACGTCGTCCAGCCACACGATCTGGCTGCCGAACGCCGGCAGCGTGAGATAGTGGCTGAGGCGCCGGCCGGCGTGGTTGATCGCTGCGATCTCGACCTCGGCCGCCATGTCGTATTTCAGGTTGCCGCTGCCATTGGCGACGAACACGCCGGTGCGATAGCCGTCGCGGCAGCGTACGCGGCCGATCACGTTGGTGCGGCCCATGACGCCGATCGAGGGATGCAGCCAGTGCGGCAGCGTCGGCACCACGGCGCCGAGGTTGCGCCAGCTCGGCTGGAACTCGGTCGCGTCCTGGTCGCCGGTTTCGAGGTGACGCACCACCAGGTCCGCGGTGGTGACGAAGCGCTGCGGCGCAATGCCGATCTTCAAATGATCGGGACAGACCAGCGCACCGGCGACCCGGAACCGTTCCGGGCTGGCCCAGACGTTCAGCACATCCTCGATGAAGGCGGGGCCGATGAAGTCCTTGCGCCAGCGCATCTCGCCCAGGAACGCGCCATCGGCCGCGTAGAACCGCAGCCAGTAGTGCTCGAACGGCGGGTTGGAGGCGTCGTAGTTGAAGCCGAAAGCGAGCTTGGAGCGCCCGTGCATCACCGGGATGAAGCTCGGATGGACCATGAACCCGGCGGCGACCGCCTGCTCCACCACACGTAGCTCGTCCGGCCGGAACGCCGCGTCCGCGCGGTCATCGACGCCCACCTTGGCCAGGTGATTGCCGGAGATGCTGCCCTGCTTGCTTGGCTTGCTGAAGCAGCCTTCCTCGAGCGCGTACCAGAACGAGGTGCCATAACCCTTGTAGGACGCAGCGAAGTAGTCGCGCGTGTTGCTGGGGGTGTCGCGCCGCTCGAAATGCACCTCCTCGACCGGACGCGTGCGGGAGCGCTTCTGCTCCTTCTTGGCAAGCCCGCTGCCGATCACGATCGTATCGTCCGATCCCATGTCGAGGTCGTAGTTCGGCACCGTCATCACGACACGGCCGCTGCGAATCACCGAATCGATCAAGCGGAACGGCTGCTCCTTGTTCGGGCTTTTGAAAAACTGGTGCGAGCCATGGATGATGGTGAAGGAGTCCTTCCAGAACACATCTGCGCAGACACGGAACCGGTAGTGCCGGCCGCGCGTCAGGTTGGGATGGCTGACGAGCACCTTGAGGCACACCGGACCGGAGCGCTCGCCGGCGAACTCGTTGAGATTGAGGTTGAGCGACTGGCTCGGCCCCAGCACTTGATAGCGGCGCTTGATCCCCTCTTCCGAGATGATCTCGAAGCGGAACTGCAGCGGATCCTTGATGCCGAAGAACTCCTCGAAGTGATTGAAGACCAGGGCGTCGACATCCTCGATCTCCTGCGGGATCGCGCAGGTGCCGCCGCAGAACTCCCAGTTGTCCGCGACCCAATGCACCGGCACCGACTGCGCGTGCGTAAGGGTTCCGCGCAGCGTGAGGCGGTATTTGGTGCCGACGTCCGGACCGCCGACCACGATGGCCTGGCAGCCCTTGAGGTGATCGCCGGTCAACGGCAATGCGCCCAGCTGCTGATCGACCACGAAATCGTTGGACAGCCACAGGCACTCGATGTCGCCGGCCGCGCTCCTGAAGGAATCGAAGAACCCCTTGTCGCCATGCACGCCGATCTTGGTGACGGCGTCCGCGCGCAGCAGCTTGAGGACATCGCCGATGGATTGGCTGACCTGGGTCTTCTCGCTGGCGGCGCCGCCGGCCGAGGGATGGCTGCCGGCCTTGAACTTCGGCGGCTTCGTCGGCGAGCCCATGCCAAAGAGCGAACCCAATCCCCGGCCGGATTTGCCGGCCTCCGGCAGTTCGACATCAGCGGTTTTCATGACCCCAGTCCATGCAGTCTGATCGATTAACCATCAAATGCGGCATTTGGCCGACCGGCGCAACCGTCGGGCGGCTTGCCGATTCGAGGCGCATTTGCTAAGCAGCGCGAAATCCTAAAGGCGACAGTGGCCCCTTTGCAATCAATCGTTTATGCGGCGTAAGGTCCCATGAGCCTGACGGCGACCCCAACCACCAGCCCGGCGCTGGCGACGCGACGGAGCGACTTCGACACGATTTGCGAAGCGCTGGATTATGCCGCGCGCGGC
>DATFDU010000370.1:0-2997 GCA_035251915.1 Dongiaceae bacterium
CGCGCGACAGCAGCCGCCGGGTGTGGCGCGCGATGGTCAGCTCCTCGTCGGTCGGCACGATCCACGCCGCGACGGACGATGCGGCGGTGGAGATGCGCTGGTCTCCGCGGCGATTGGCCTCGTCGTCCAGCTGCAGCTCCAGCCACGCCGCATCCGCGCACACCCGCGCGCGGATTGCCGCCGCGTTCTCGCCGACGCCGCCAGTGAAGACCAGCGCGTCGAGCCCGCCCAGCGCCGCCGCCAGCGATCCCAGCTCCCGCGCGATGCGGTAGCAATAGAGATCGATGGCGAGCTTCGCCTTGGGATCGGCGCTGTCCAGCAGCGTCTTCATGTCGGCGGTGAGGCCCGAGACGCCCCTGACTCCGCTCTCGTGATACAGCAGCCGCTCCAGCTCCTCGCGTGTCATCCCGTCGCCCAGCAGATGCAGCAGTGCGCCAGGGTCGATCGTTCCCGGACGGGTTCCCATGACCAGACCGTCCAGCGTCGAGAATCCCATGGTGGTTGCAACGCACTTGCCGTCGCGGACCGCAGCCATGCTGGCGCCGTTGCCGAGATGCGCGACGACAAGGCGGCTTGGAATGCCGCCGGCGATGGCGGGCAGGGCATGCAGGATCGCTTCGTAGGACAGTCCATGAAAGCCATAACGCCGCAGACCAGCCTGCCAGAATTTCTCCGGCAGCGGGAGGCGGATGGCAAGCTCCGGCTGCGTGGCATGGAAAGCCGTATCGAAGCACGCGACCTGGGGCAGGGTCGGGAGCAACGTCTGCAGCGCCCCGATGGGCGCGACATTGTGCGGCTGGTGCAACGGCGCCAGCGGGATCAGCGATGCCAGCTCCTTCAGGATCGCGCCGTCGACGCGCGCCGGCGTCGAAAACCGTGTGCCGCCATGCACCACGCGATGACCGGCGCCGAGCCAGTCCTGTGGTCGCGCAGCAATCTCCAGCCGCGCAATCAGCAGCTTCAACGCATCACTGTGGTGCTCCAGCGCATCGGCCTTGCCCCAATCCAGCGCGCGCCCGCCGGCATCGGCGACCGCCAGCCTGGCTTCACCCTGGCCGATGCCCGAGAGTTGCCCTTTCAACGCCAGCTGCGGCTGGCGATCCGCGGTATAGGCCGCGAACTTCAGGCTCGACGAGCCGGCATTGATGACCAGGATGCGCTTGGTCATGGCACTCCCAAATGACAACGGGCCGACTCTCGCGAGCCGGCCCGCTCATCATGCATCGTTCGGTGCCGTCACGCGACGGTGAAGTCCTTGTATTTGTCCAGCAGCCGCTTCGGCTTCTTGAGCGCATCGCGGCGGAACGGGTCGCCCAGCTCCTGCGTCACCATCAGCTCGAGGATGGTGGGCTTGTTGCTGGCGACCGCCTGCTTCAGCGCATCGCCGACCTCGCCCGGATGGTTGACGGTGATGCCTTCCGCGCCCATCGACTTGGCGATGCCGGCGAAGCTGGGGTTGGTGAGGTTGGTGCCGACATACCGGTCAGCATAGAAGTCGACCTGGTTCTTCTTCTCGGCGCCCCACTGGCCGTTGTTGAACACCACCGCGACCACCGGGATGTTCTCGCGCACGCAAGTCAGCGTCTCCTGCAGGCTCATGCCCCAGGCGCCGTCGCCGACATAGGCGATGGCCGGCCGGTCGGGCGCCGCCACCTTGGCGCCGATCGCGGTGGGGAAGGCATAGCCGCAATTGCCGAAGCTCATGGCCGCAAAGAAGCTCTGCGGCCGGTCGAACCTGAGGTACGAGTTGGAGACCGAGCAGATGTTGCCGATGTCGGTGGTGACCATGGCGTTCTTCGGCATGGCCTTCTCCAGCTCGCGCAGCGCGCGGCGCGGCACGATCGGCGATCCGTCCTTCATCGACCAGTCGCTGAGCTCGCTCTCCCACGCCTGCTGCTGCTTCTTCACCTCGGCGAGGCGCGCCTCCTTGTTGCCGTGCGCGGCGATGCTGGCATTCATGGTCTGCAGCCGATGCAGGATCTCCGCCGCCGCCTTGCCGGCGTCGCCGTGCACGCCGACATGCATCGGCTTCACCAGGCCGAGCACGCGGTGATTGATGTCGACCTGGATCAGCTTGGCGTCCTTCGGCCAGTAGTCGAGGCCGTGCTGCGGCAGCGTGCCGAATGGGCCAAGGCGGCTGCCCAGCGCCAGCACCACATCAGCCTGCGCGATCACCTTCATCGCCGCCTTCGAGCCCTGGTAGCCGAGCGGTCCGCACATCAACGGATGGGATTTCGGGAACGCGTCGTTGTGCAGGTAGGAGGTGACGACCGGCGCCTGCAGATACTCGGCGAGCTTGACGGCCTGCGCCTGCGCGCCCGCCATGACCACGCCGCCGCCGGCCATGATGACCGGGAACTTGGCCTCGGCCAGCAGCTTCGCCGCCGCATCCAGGCTCTCCGGCCCGCCGGCGCCGCGCTCGATCCTGATCGGCTTCGGGATCGTCACGTCGATCTCGCCATAGAACAGGTCGCGCGGGATGTTGATTTGGGTCGGGCCGCGCTCGGTCAGCGCATAGTCGAAGCAGCGGCTGGTCAGCTCGGCGATGCGGCTGTTGTTGGCGATGTGGGCCTGGAACTTGGTGATCTTGGAAAAGATCGGCAGCTGCTCGGTCTCCTGGAAGCCGCCGAGGCCCATGCCGGTCGATCCGGTCTCCGGCGTGATCATCACCACCGGCGAATGCGCCCAGTAGGCCGCGGCGATCGCGGTCACGAAGTTGGTGATGCCGGGGCCGTTCTGCGCGATGCAGACGCCCTGCCTGCCGCTGACTCGCGAATAGCCGTCGGCCATGTGGCCGGCGCCCTGCTCGTGCGCCACCGAGATGAAGCGGATGCCGGCCGGCTCGAAGATGTCGAGCGCGTCCATGTAGGCCGAGCCGACGATGCCGAAGATGTGCTTCACGCCATGGGCGACAAGGGTTTCGACAAAGGCCTCGGACGGCGTCATGCGGGTCATGGGGATGCTCCTGATCGCTGGGTGCGCCAAGCATAGGAGCGC
>DATFDU010000371.1:0-3308 GCA_035251915.1 Dongiaceae bacterium
ATGGACGTGCAGCAGCCCGCCATCTCCAAGCTCGTGCGCCGGCCCGACATGAAGGTCAGCACACTGCGCGAGCTGATCGCGGCGATGGGCGGCGAGCTGCACATTACTGCAACCTTCGCCGGCCGCTCGGTCGAAATCGACAATTTCAAATCGGCCGCCGCCTGACGGCATCGGCTAAATCAGCACCCGCTCCACCTCGTCCAGCGTCACATCGTTGGGTCGGCGATCGTCGAGCTGGGTGGTGCGGGTCGAGCTATGGTTCGCCATGGTCGCGGCCGTCTCCAGGGTGCCGCCATTCTTCAGATAGGTCGTGATGCCGGTCGCGCGGAACGAGTGGTTGCCGATCGCCGTCTCGATCTCGGCCGGCGGCGCTCGCCAGCGAACCATCGCGAAGGCATTGGGCTGGGGCAGGGGGTACCGCTTAGTCGCTGAGTCTTGCGGTCGATCGTGCGGAACAGCGGCCCCTTGCGGTCCTCGCACAAGCCGCATCCGTCGATATAGGCGAGCAGATATTCCTCAACATCATCGACCCGCATCGCCAGCGCCGCACCGATCCGCACGAAGCTATAGACCATCAACCCGATCAGGGCACGGTCGCGCCGGCCCGCATCGGTGGTCATGTTGATGCTGTCGAGCAATCGCCGCGCTTCATTGGGGGCCAGCACGGGCGTCCTGCCGCGCTGTTGGCTATGCGCCGGCCGCCGTACCGACGCGGCAGGGTTTACCCGTGCGACATGCCCCGTCACCAGCCAATCGAACAGGTGGCGCACGCCCGGCGAGCTGCTGCTTGATGCTGGGGGCCGCAAGCTCGTTCCCCAGCGCTTCGATCCAGGCCGCGACGTGAAGCGGCCGCACCTCGCCAAGCGAGGCGATGCCGCACGCCAGGCCAGGAAGTCGCCGGCGGCGCGCGCATAGGCACGAGCTGGTTCATCCCGCCACCTTCTCCCACCGCGCCGGGGCAGGGCGCGGATTGCCAAGCTCGCGGCGCAGTTCGGCGAACACCTCGTCGGCGCGGCGTGCCGATTCCAGCTCGGCCGCCGATGCGTCCAGCATCCGGCCTAGCAGCTCGTCGCGAAGATCGCGGTGCGGCTCCAGCTCGCTATAGGTCCGCACGATCGCGAATACCGCTTCGGAAGGATCGGCAAATATGCCGCGCTCGATGCGCTCAAGCATCCAATCGGCCAGCGCCGGGGGTAGATATGCCTCGAAGCGCAGACCGCCCGTGCGGGCTTGGTCGCGCAGAGCCTCGGCCTGGGCACGCTCGGCGGGGTTGTCATCGGGCAACTCGTCGTCGGTCATGGGGTACCCTCTTGCGCGGTAGGTCTCGGAGCCGTTTAAACGCCTCCAATGAATCTCCGGTAATGTGTAATAAGGAATATGATCATAGTATCGCTCCGGTGAGGGGCGCCTTGCGATGATCGGCTGATATTTCGAGATGGCACCGGGGACAGCCTCTGCTCGGAGCTGGTGGAGACCTCGGACTCAGACCAAACCATTAGTCGGCTAAGTCTCATTGCTGGCTTGTCCGTGATCGATAGCCATCCCTTCCATAAATCATAAATCACGCATATCGTGATTTATAGAAAGGAGCATCGGGACCGTCGGAGAAGCCGTCGTTTGGGGTGGATCAAGGGCGGCGGTGGAGATGACGGCGGACCCGCTCGAAGCCCGCTGCTGCTAGGTGCCCATCGGCGCGCTCCACTCTGGCCTTCGGAATTATCACGCATGTCAGATGCGAGATAATTCTTGCCCATTACATCGATCAGTGGAATTATCGCGCATCTGACATGCGAGATAATCCTATGACGATCCATCTGGTTGGCGAGACGATCGATGCCAAGCGCGCGCACCAGCGCGCGCAAGCCGGCGAGCTCGTCCAGCTCGTGCGGGGCATATATGTCGATCAAGGCGTCGATGCAGACGCCGCCATAGTGAACCATGCGATCCGCATCGCCCATTATCTCTATCCCAATGCCTATCTGTCGTCGGCGAGCGCAGTGCTGCTTGCGCCGACACCCGATGGCCGGCTCTTTATCAGCGGCAGGCGCAACCAGCGCACGAGGCTGCGCAGCCTGGAGATCGTCCAGAACGAAGCGCCGCCGCATCCTTCGACCGCGTCAGCGGTGGTCGGTGACGATCTGGGCGAGTTGCACATCGACGCATCCTCACCCCGGCAGCGATTTCTGGAAGCCTTTCGCCTGCGCAGCGAGCATGCCAGCGCCATTACTGCCGAGATGCGCGTCCAGATGGCCGCGCGCCTCGTCGATGAGCATGGTACGCCCAAGGATGCCGCCGATGCAGTCTGGGCGCTGGCGCGTGAAAATGGCTGGTATCGCGAAGGAGAAGGCGCTGAACGCTTCCTTCTGGCGCAGCCGGGCACGGCCAAAGCGCCCGTCAACAAGGCGGCGCTGGATCTGGTGATCGCCTGGCACGGCGAGTCGCTCGGCCGCCTGACCCATGACGGCTTTGAGTGGCGCTGGAAGCCGGCCCGGCGCTCAGGGCCGGCGCTCGTCCGGGAGACAACGCCCGGGAAACTTCCGGCATTTGTCGAATCCCTCTTACCGGAAGGCTGGCTCGCCCAGGTGCTTCACGAGCGCGACGAGCGCGAGGCGTTGAAGCGTGGGCGGCGTTATATGTCGAACATCACCGTGGTTGAAGCTCGCGACGAGCTGGCGGCACTACCGGCGGACATTCTCACGACGACACTGAAAGGCTTTGTCGACGCGGGCCGCTTCACTGGGCGCTATAATGGCCCGGCACGCGGCGCGATCGAGGAGAGTTTCGAGCAGAACCTCGCGCGCATATTCGCTCGCGCAGAAACGCCGCGCCTGTCGGGCGTCCAGATCAAGGCACCGATGCATCTGGCGCCCGATGGCGCACTCCTCCCGGCCATCGATCTGCCATTCACCCATATTCTAAAACCGGCAGGCACCGCTGGCTTCGAGATGCTGCCGATCATGGAATGGCTCTGCCTTGAACTTGGCCGAGCCGTCGGCTTTGCGGCGCCTGACGTCGTCCTGACGGCGATGCCCGATGGCATGGCTCCAGCGCTCGTTGTAGAGCGGTTCGACATCCGCCAGGGACCAGACGATCAGAGGCGGATCGCCCTTGAGGATTTCTGCTCGATCCTGGATCTTCCCGCCTCGGCCAAATATGATGGGACGATCGAGCGGATGGCGCGCGGACTGCGGCCGCTGTCGACCGAGCCTGGGGCCGATCTCGACATCCTCTTCCGCCGTGCGGTTTTCGCCTGGCTGATCGCCGATGGCGACATGCACCTCAAAAACCTCGCGCTGCTCAAAATTGCC
>DATFDU010000372.1:0-3899 GCA_035251915.1 Dongiaceae bacterium
CGGCAGGAGCACCGGCTTTGCCCGCTTGCGCAGCGCCTTCTGGTAGCTGCTGGCAAGAGTGGCTGCATCCTGGATCATGAAATTGGCGGCAGCGGCCTCGTCGAGCTCGACCACCAGGGAGAACGCGGCGCGGATGTTCACCGCGCCCTCGCCATGCGCCGCGACGATCTCGCCATCCTCGGCCCTGAGCGCGGCGCCGGGCGCGTCGATCAATGCCTTGATCAGGGCCTCGTCGAACACATAGGTGGCGCGGATCACGATCGCCGACCCCTGGCCCGATTCCAGCTCGCCGGGCGGCAGCTCGGTTTCGACCTCGGCGCGGCGAAACGCCCGGCGCAGGCGTTCGCGGGACGACAGGCTGAACAGGGTGAGGTCGCTGTCGCCGATCAGGCAATAAGCGATGTTGGCGCGCTCGGCCGACACAAACTGGGACTCCGATGGGGTCGATGGGCGGATGAGGAATATCGGGCGCCGAACCCTGCGTCCATAAGGAAATTCAAGCACTTCCGGCCCGATGCCGAGGCTTGACGCAAGCTCCGGAATCCGGCCAAACAAGACACATGTTCGCCCTCGCCCATCTTTCGGACCCGCATCTGGCGGAGTGGTCGGTCGACCGGCCGGCGGCGCTGGTCAACAAGCGCATCACCGGCTGGCTGTCCTGGCGCCTCAACCGCCACAAGATCCATCTGGCGCGGGTGCTGGACCTGATGCTGACGGACTTGGCGGACCAGCCGGTCGACCACGTCGCCGTGACCGGCGACCTGGTCAACATCTCCCTGCCGCAGGAGTTCGAGGGCGCCGCGCGCTGGCTGCGCAGTCTCGGCCCCGCCAACAAGGTGACGGTCATCCCCGGCAATCATGATGCCTATGTCGCGGTCCACAACGACGAAGGCCTCGGACGCTGGCGCGATTACATGACCGACCTGGCGTGGGAACGCGGCGACGGCACGCCGCCGGCCGATACCTTTCCCTTCGTGCGCAGGATGGGGCCGCTGGCCCTGATCGGCCTGTCGAGCGCCGTGCCGACCGCGCCGTTCTTCGCATCCGGGACCTTGGGTCAGACGCAGCTTTCTGCCTTGCGCGATATCCTGGCGCAACTCGGCAGCGAGGGCGCTTTTCGCGTGGTGCTGATCCACCACCCGCCGCTCTACGGCAAGGGCCATCGGCGCAAGGCGCTGACCGATGCCCGGGAGTTCTGCGAGCTTGTGCGGTCGGTCGGCGCCGAGCTGGTCCTGCACGGCCACATGCACATGGCGACGCTCAGTCACATCGGCGAGACGCCGGTCATCGGCGTTCCGTCCGCCTCGGCGCTGCGCTGGCATCACAAGGACGCCTCCGCCTACAACGTTTATCGCATCGCGCGCGCCGACGGTGCCTGGAAATTAAGTGTTGAAATCCGTGGCTTAACTGGCTCGGAGGACCGCTTCGCGCCAAGCGGCAGCTATGAATTGACGATTCCGGCATCGCGGCATTGACTTTCCGGCCCCGCACGCGATTGTGCTAGCCGAATCAGGCAACCAAGCGCCCTATTTCCGGCGCGGAACCTGATCCAGAGACAGGGATACCGAGGGCAGATGGCGACCCCGAATGCGACGGCCGTGAAATTCGGCCATCCGGCGAGCTTGATTCGCGAGTACCGCCATTGGCTGGTGCTGGCGCGCCCGCAGCAGGCGACTCTGGGCGCGCTGGTCCTCGTCTGCACGGACGCGGCCAAGGCGTTCTCGCAGATCTCGGTCCGCGCGTTCGAGGAGCTGGCGCAGGTCACCGCCGACCTGGATGCGGCGCTGACCCGGAGCTTCAAGCCGGACAAGCTCAACTACCTGATGCTGATGATGGTCGACCCCGACGTCCATTGCCATGTCCTGCCGCGCTACGAGAGCGTGCGCGAGTTCGCGGGCCGCACCCACAGCGACCGCTTCTGGCCCAAGCCGGTCGACCTGACGCAGCCGGTCGAACCTGATGCGGCCCTGACCGAGGCCGTCCGCGACGCGCTCCGCGCCGCCTGGCGCAAGGACTGAGCATGTTCCGCCTGTCGCTCATCGATCGCTACATGCTGAAGCGGGTGTGCTGGCCGCTCGCGGGCGCGATCGTGATCGGCATGGCGGCCCTGCTGCTGGAGCGCCTGATCCGCCTGCTGGATCTGTTCGCCAACCGCGGCGGCCCGCTGACGCTGATCCTGAAGATGCTGGGCAACCTGGTTCCGCACTACCTGGCGATCGCGATCCCGGCGGCGTTCTTCGTCGGCATCCTCTACGCCACGCTGCGCCTCTCCAACGACAGCGAGCTCGACGTGATGCGCGCCAGCGGCCTGTCGCTGCGCCGGCTCGCCGCGCCGATGCTGGTCATGGCGGTGGTGCTGACGGTCGCCTCGGCCATCATCCTCGGCTTCCTGCAGCCCTACACCCGCTATGCCTATCGCGCCCTGGTCTATATCGTGACCGAGACCTCGTGGAACTCGGCGATCGAGCGCGGCGCCTTCTTCAACGGCTTCGGCGGCAAGACCATCCTGATCGGCGACATTGCCGACGGCGGCCGCACGCTGAAGAAGATCTTCATCCAGGAGACCGACGAGAAGGGCAACAACATCGCTCTCTCCGCGCAGACCGGCGAGCTGACCAACGACCCCAAGACCTTCTCCCTGACGCTGATCCTGCGCGACGGCGTGCGGGTGGATTCCAAGTCCGACGGCACCGGCGGCAAGGCGTCCACGTTCACGGAATCGAAGCTGCCGCTGGAGGTGGTGACGCCGGAGCCGTTCCGCCCCCGCGGCGACAGCGAATCCGAGCTCGCCTTTTTCGAGCTGATCCGCGCCTATGTGACGAAGGATCCGAACATCGGGCAGGACGATGCGCTGGCGGAGATCAACTACCGGATCGTCCGCACCCTGACCGTGCTGTTCCTGCCGTTGCTGGCAATTCCGATGGGCCTGACGTCGCGGCGGCAGCCGACCAGCGTCCGCATCGTGGTCGGAATCGCGATCCTGATCGTCTATTACCAGATGCTGAATTTCGGCAAGGACATGGCCGAGAACGGTCGCGTCTCTACGTTCGTGGCGCTGTGGGTGCCGTTCCTCGTGTTCTCGCTCGGCAGCACGTACATGTTCCATGTCGCGAACTCGCGGCTCAACCAGGACCCGTTCGCGATCGTTTTCGGCAGCATCGACGATGGATGGCGCTGGCTGAGACGCCGGTTCCGCCGGCGACGGAGCCGTCCGGCATGATGACGTTCACGCGCTACGCGCTGAAGATCTTCCTGTGGAACTTCTGCGTCCTCTGGATCAGCTTCACCTCGATGCTGCAGATCGTCGATCTGCTCAACAACAGCGACGAGGTGCTGGACCGCCATCCGCGCGATGTCGGGGCGGTGGTCGAATATGCGATCTGGCGCCTGCCGGAGCTCGCCGTCTTCCTGATCCCCTTCAGCGTTCTGATGGCCGCGCTGCTGTCGCTGGCCAAGTTCGAGCGCAGCAACGAGACCTTGGCATTGAAGTCCGCCGGCGCGCCGTACTACCAGATCCTGCTGGCCTTCCTGCCCGCCGTCGGCATTGTTGCCGTTCTGCATTTCGGCTTGACCGATCAGGTCGTGCCGCGCGCCATCAACCACCTGATGGAGCGCGACCTCTACGTCGACAAGAAGAGCAAGAACGACGAGGAAGAGGATCAGCGCGTCTGGGTCCAGGACGGCGACACGGTCATCGAGGTCGGGCAGGTCGAGAAACAGGGGACCGAGCTGTTCAACATGCGGCTCTATGAGCGCGACGAGCTGGGCAACGTCATCCACCAGAGATTCGTGCGTCGCGCCACCTTCGACATCAACACCCGCAAGTGGACGCTGGAGAAGATCGAGGACACCAAGGTCATCGCCGACAAGCCCACGGAAGTCTCGACCATCGCGACCGC
>DATFDU010000373.1:0-39328 GCA_035251915.1 Dongiaceae bacterium
ACCGCACCGCGCAGGCCGTGCACCTGCGCCCAGCCGGTGATGCCCGGCCGCATGCGATGGCGCACAGCGTATTCGCGCACGATCTCGTCGCACAGCCGGTCCTTCACCTGCATGCCGAGAGCGTGCGGCCTCGGGCCCACCAGCGACATGTCGCCGGCCAACACGTTGAACAGCTGCGGCAACTCGTCGATACTCAAGCGGCGCAGCCAGGCGCCGACCCGCGTCACGCGGGCGTCGTTGCGCTTGGTCTGCTCGCGCGCCTCCAGGTCCGACTGCTCGACATACATCGAGCGGAATTTGAGCACGTTGAATTCCTTGTTGTTGAGGCCGAGCCGCGGCTGGCGGAACAGGATCGGGCCCGGGCTGTCCAGCCGGATGGCGAGCGCCGTCAGGCCCAGCAGCGGCGAGAGCGCGATCAGCAGCCCGAGCGACGTCGCGAAGTCGAAGCTGCGCTTCACCAGCCAGTCGAGATCCGACTGCGGCTTGCGCAGGACGCTGAGGATCGGCGGGGTGCCGTCGCGCGCGATCTGCTTGTCGAGGCGCATGCCGACGAAATCCGGCACCAGCGCCACGTCAACCGCCAGGCTGCGCAGCTTGGTCAGCAGCTGCAGGATGCGTCCCTCGGCGCTCATGGGGAGCGCGATCAGCACCTTGTCGACCGCCGGCGTCGCCTTGACGAACTCGATCAGCGCGTCGATGCCGCCGTCGACCGGGATGCCTTGCACATGGCCCGGCACGCGCTGCACGCGGTCATCGAAGACCCCGACCACCGACACCGAGTCCGGATAGTCCTCGCGCACCACCTTGACCAGGCGCTGGCCGATCGTGTCGGCGCCGAACACCACCACGCTGGTGGAGAGATGGCCGGCCGCCTGCCAGCGATTGAGCAGGCCGTAGCCGAGCAGGCGCTCGCCCGCCATCGCCAGGGTCGCGAACACGATCACGTAATGCTCCGGCGAGAGCTGCGCGAGGCCGGACGCCGCGCCGCCGTCGACGGCGCTGTGGCCGAGCCAGGCTTCGACGCCGTAGCTGAAGGTCGTCGCGGCGCAGGTCAGCACTGCCGGCTTGATGACGAAGTCGAACAGGGAGGCGTGAACCGCCCCTTCGAGATCGTAGGAGCGCGCCAGCGAATGCGCGACGATGAAGCTGAGCACGCTGGTCAGCGCGAAATGCGGCCATGATGTCGCGAACAGATCCGCGCTCGCGGGCGCCAGCAGCATCGCCACCAACGCCATGACGGCAGCGAACACCGCGAGATCGCACAAGGCGAGAAGAATGCCGCCGAGCCGCGGATCGCGAGGAAGATAGTGTTTACGGGCGAGGGTCTGTGTTCGGAAAGAATTCAGCTCCGAAGAATCCACCGCGCGAGGACGCATCCTGGCCGCAGTGCGCATTTGAAGCATGGCGCCACCTGTTATCCCTCCCCCGAACAGTTCACCCCGTCTCCCACCAGACAGTAGCTTTGGTTTTCTTTTTCGTTCTTGGTCGCTATTTGAACGTTCCTGGGGCGCCGACCCGGCACCGAGATCCCAGCATCACTCCAACGTGTAGGCAATCCTTCGCTCGCTGCGCTTGCTAATATGATGCAAGTGCGGCGCAGCAGCGTTGCACGCTACGGGATTTCTGTTCAGTGCGCAGTGGTTGCCCGCCGACAAAATTGTGAGAAAGCTGCGACAAACTTGTGTCCATTCACCGGTTTGTATCGTCGATTGAAAAGTCTCTCCGAAAGCATCCTAGGCCCGCTTCCGCTGATGCGTTCGCGCCCGCCGAATCTGATTCTCTGGCGACGCAACACGATGGCGACATCGCTTTTGTATTCCATGGCTCTGCCCAAGGCTCCGACAAAGCTGTGAGAACGGACGACAACACACTCGCCTTCCGACGCGCATTCTCAGTTTCGTGGGGGAAAGAAGCTTACTCGTGTACAAAGGTTCCCGGCGAGTCAGCCAATCGCTCGATTTCGTTGCTCACGTGCTCGTGCGTCACACTAAGGCGTCGAGGGACGCGCACGAAGGCTGCAATTCGGGACCGCCAGTTGACGCTCGCGACAGGTCCATGGCATGCATGAGTCGAGCAGCGCCTTCGGATTGCGACCCTATAAGAACAGCCGTGCTAGGCAGCATGAAGTCGCAGACCGAAGTTCAGTCATCGCCCAGTGCCGCGAGGAGGTTGCACTGGTCGTGGTCGGGGGCTTGTCAGCGACAACGAGAGGACTCCCGATGACCAAGCAACCAACCGTTCTGGTGACCGGCGGCGCCGGCTATGTCGGCAGCCACGTGTGCAAGGCCCTGCATCGCGCGGGCATCGCCCCGGTCACGCTTGACAATCTGTCGACCGGCCACCGGCAAGCGGTCAAATGGGGGCCGCTGGAAGTCGGCGATGTGCGCAACGAATCGTTCGTGGCGGACGTGATGATGCGGCACAAGGCGACCGCGGTGCTGCACTTCGCCGCCGCCTCGCTGGTCGGCGAATCCGCCAGCAAGCCTTACGAGTACTATGACAACAACGTGAATGGTGCGATCGCACTGGTCGGCGCTATGCGCCGTTGCGGGATCACCCGCATTGTGTTCTCCAGCACCTGCGCGGTCTATGGCATGCCGGAGCGGCTGCCAATCGAGGAGACCGAGGCGACACGGCCGATCAACGTCTATGGCCGCACCAAGCTGACGGTCGAGAATTTCCTCACCGACGTCGCGGCGACCGGCGCGATTCGGACCGCGATGCTGCGCTACTTCAACGCGGCTGGCGCCGACAGCGACGGCGACATCGGCGAAGCGCACGCGACCGAGACTCATCTCGTCCCGCTCGCGATCCAGGCGGCGCTGGAGCCCGGCCGCCCGCTCAGCGTGTTCGGCAGCGACTATCCCACCGCCGATGGCACCTGCGAGCGCGACTACGTCCATGTCGAGGATCTGGCCGAGGCCCATCTGGCAGCGCTGTCCTTCCTGGAGGCCACCGCTGGCAGCCGGGCGTTCAACCTTGGCACCGGCCAGCCGGTGTCGGTGCGCCAGGTCTTGCGGGCGGTTGAGCAGGTGCTTGGCGCCAGGGTTCCGGTGATCGAGTCGCGCCGGCGCGCCGGCGATGCGCCTCGCTTGTTCGCCGCGCCGGGCCGCGCCGAGCGCGACCTCGGCTGGGTGGCGACGCGCAGCGATATCGGCAGCATCGTCGAGTCCGCAGCCCGCTGGCACCGTAGCAATGTTTTCTCAGAAGCGGTCTGAGCGGACCACATAACCGTGCAAAATTGGCGGACCACATAACCGTGCAAAATTGGTCGGACGCAGGGAACCAAGCGCGGGCATCTTCCGTTACCCACGGTCCCAGTTCGTTCACCGCCTGCTCTCACCTAACGAAGAGGACTTCGATGCTCCGTTCCGTCTCCAAGACTCTGGTCTGCCTTGCGGCTGCAGCCTTGCTCGCGAGTGCACCGGCCAGCGCGCAAGACGCCGCCACTCAGGACGATGGCTACCGCATCAATGGCGGCGACCTGCTTCACATCTCGGTCTATGGCGAACAGAATCTCGATCGGGACGTTCCGGTCCAGCCGGATGGCGGGATCGCCTTCCCGCTCGTCGGCAACCTGAACGCGCGCGGCATGACGCTCAAGGAGCTGCAGGGCAAGATCGCGACTAACCTACGGGAAAGTCAGTATTTTCCGAACATTACCGACAACGAAGTCACGGTCTCCATGGTCAAGGCGACCGGCAACTCGGTCTCGGTGGTCGGACAAGTCAATACGCCCGGGACGTTCGCCTATGATACCCAGCTCGACGTCATGCAGGCCTTGAGCCTCGCAGGTGGGCTGACACCGTTCGCCAGCAAGAGTAAGATCAAGATCTTGCGGCGAGATCAGACTGGAACACAAACCGCAATTCTGTTTGACTACTCCGACGTCGAGGATGGGGAACATCTCGAGAAGAACATTCTGCTGAGAGGCGGTGACGTGGTCGTCGTCCCGCAGGCGGGCCTGTTCTAGGGCTCTTTGGTAGGGGGACACGTTCTGAAAGTATTGGGGACTGCTCGCCATCGCGCGGCGCTAGGGACGATTATCGGTGTGGCTGTCTGCGCTGGGGGAACAAGCGCTTCCGCCCAGGAGTGGAAGCTCGAGTCCAATATCTCCCAGCAGGTGCTCTACAGCGATAACCTGCTGCTGAGCCGGGAACGGGAGATCGAGACCGTTGGTTTCATCACCACCCCGGCTTTGCGCCTGGAGCGCAACTCGCCGACTTCGCAGATCGCGTTAGACGCGCGGTTCCAGTTCGCCGAATATATCGATCATTCCGACTTCAACTCCCAGGATCAGCTTCTGAACCTGCAGGTCGACCAGGCGATCACCGAGCGGGCCGCATTCCGGCTTGGCGCCGCCTTCACCCACGACACGACCTTGAAGAGCGAGCAGGACGTCACCGGCCGGTTCCTCGACGAATCGATCGAGTTCATTAGCTGGAACGTCGCGCCCGGCTTCGCCTATCGCCTGACCCCGGTAGACGAGATGGTGCTGCGCGGCAACTATCGCGAAACGACCTACTACGACACCGACGAAAAGACCGACTATAAATATTTCGGGCCCGCGGTCGACCTCAGGCATCAGTTGAACGAACTCGAGGCGGTCACCGCGACCGTCGGGGCGACGCGTTTCATTCCTGACGAGCCCGGAGACGACTACACCGACACCATCAGCACTCTGTTCGGCTACTCCTACACCTCGTCCGAACGGTTCTCGATCAGCGGTGGCCTTGGTGTCGCCTACTCCTGGGAGAACGAGGATCCCGGCCCGGATGGCGAAGACCTCGGATTTCGCTTCAAATTCAACATGAACTACGACATCAGCGACCAGACCAGGACGCGGGTATCGCTGTCGCACGACAACGAGCCATCCGGCGATGGCGACCAAGTGGTGCGCAACCGGGTGGTCATCGGTCTCGATCACCAGCTGACGCCGCTGACCACAGCCCGGCTGAACCTCGACTACGTCGATAACGTGGATATCATCGGCTCGGAAGGCGACGAGACCTCGGACGAAGGAACCTCGCGCTATACCTCGGTCCGCCCGGCGATCGCCTGGCAGCTGACGGAGGACTGGAGCGTGGAGGCGCAATACCGCTTCCGCTACCGCTTGTTCGATGACGATGGCGGAGATGCCATGTCGAACTCGGTGTTCCTCACGCTGCAGTACAATTTCCCGACCTGGGCGGGCACCGGCTTCTGATCTAGAGCGCGCCCGCGACGGCTTCTCGGATCACGGCCCAATAGGCGTTCTTGGCCCTGGCCACGCCGAAATCGGCGGCGCGCTTCGGCGCCCGCTCGGCGTAGCGTTGCCGGCAGGTGGGATCGGCCATGGCACGCAGCGCCGCGGCCATCGCATCGGGATCGTCCGGCGCGACCAGGATGCCATGCGGAGCAAAGTTGACTCCTGGCCCGACCTGCTCGCGCTTCAGGTCGGCGAGCACTTCAGACGGACCCGATGGACAGTTGGTGGAGATGACCGGCAATCCGACGCTCATCGCCTCCAGCAGGCTGTTGGGGAAGCCCTCGGCATTCGAAGGCGAGACGTAGATGTCCGCCCGCGCCAGCGTCGGGAACGGGTTGGCCGAGAAGCCCGGCATTAGCACCCGGCCGGCGAGGCCGAGCGCTTCGACTTGCCGTGTCAAGGCATCGCGCTCCGGTCCGTCGCCGAGGATCAGCAGCTTGCCGGCGATCCGCGAGCGCGCGAACGCCTCGATCAGCATGCCGAAATTCTTGTTCTGGACCAGGCGCCCCATGGTCACCGCATAAGGTCCGTCGATCGGCAACGGTGCATCGCGGGCGGCCTGGGCACGAATCGCATCCAGATCGATCGGATTGGCGATGACGGCCATGCGGTCGCCGCGCACGCCGAACGATGCGTGCAGATCGTCCGCCACGCCCTGCGAGACGGCGATGATCCGGCGCGCCTTCGGGTAGGTCGCCTTGACAAGCAGGCGCGCCACCGCGGCGCCGACGCCCGAGCCGAGATGGCTGGAGGTATTCACGCGCTCGCTGATCACCACCGGAATGCTGAGCAGGGTGCCCGCGATGATGTTCGCAATGTTGGAGCGGGTCAGGAAGCTTACCGTCAGATCCGGCCTTGCGCGCCGAAGCGCGCGCCACACCGACCAGCTGCTGCGGGTCAGGGAGTGTCGGCAGTCGAGCTGCTCCACCTCGACCCAATGCGGCACCTCGTACATCGTCGCCTCGCGATCCAGCAGCAGCAGCGAGATCTGGCTGTCCCTGAGCTCGTCCTGCGATGCGCGCAACAGCGTGCAGATGACGCGTTCGGCGCCGCCACCGGCCAGGGAGTTGATGATGAAGACGACTCGCTTGCGCGCTTGCTGCGCCACCGCGGCCGCGCTCACGTCCGTCGGCACGGCACGCGCGGATGTCGAGAAATCACCTGGCAAATGTCCAGTCTCCGGAATTGTCGACAGGCCCTGACACCGGCAGAGCTACCATGCGCATATGTGAGCTTCAACGGAGACAGCCGTGACAATGCGCGACGCCGAGGCGCCATGTTTTCGAAATGTCACCATAGCGCCGAGATTCCGCGGCAGCCTGCGCATGACTTTCGCCACGCGCCAATGGTTCCGCGTCCGCCGCCATTGCGTTATATGATGGCGCATGACCCGTTTTGCCGTCGTCGTTCCGCTCTACAACAAGCGTCCGCACATCGGGCGCGCGCTCAATTCCATCTTTGCCCAGACCGAGGCGCCGGCCGAGATTTTCGTGGTTGACGATGCCTCGACCGACGGCGGACTCGACGAGGTCGTGCGTTACCGCGATGAGCGGCTGAAGATCCTGCGCCGGCCGGAGCCGGGCCCCGGCGGCTATGCCGCGCGCAATATGGCGGTGTTGCGCGCACAGTCGGATTGGGTCGCATTTCTCGACGCCGACGACGTCTGGGAGCCCGATCATCTGGCGACCATCGCCGCCGCCATCGGGCAGGCCGCAGCGCCGCGCCTTGCTTGCGTGTTCACCGGCTACTCGAACGTCTGGCCGGACGGCCGCCAGGAGCTCGATCGCTATACCCATCAGGTCGGCCGCACCGGGACAAGCGCGCTCGACTTCCCCGCCCTGCTCAACGCCTGGCTCGATCTCAAGGAGTGTCCGATCTGGACCTCGGCCGCCGCTTTCCGGCGTCAGGCCTTGATCGACGCCGGCCTGTTCCCGGCCGGCCGCTGCGTGCGCGGCGGCGACAAGGATCTGTGGCTGCGGGTGGCGCGCAACGCTGAGGTCCTGGCGGCGCCTGGAACGACCGCGATCTATCACCGCGACGCCACCAACATGGTGACGCGCAAGAGCTCGACCAACGCGCGGCACTGCCTGTGCGAGACGATTGTCGCCATGCTGCGGAATGCGACCGACACCGAGCGGCCGCTCTTGAAGAGGCTGTTCAATCAGGAAGTCTATCAATACGCGCTCTATGCCGCGAAGGACCGCAAGGTGAATCCGGATTCCTGGCGCGGCTTCTACGCGCAGGAAGACCCGTTGCGCTTCCTCGTTCTTGCCGGCCTCTCGACCCATGCCGGCGCCTACGCGGCCCGGCAGCTGCGCGCCATCCTGCATCGCGGCGCAGGCTAGAGCTCAGCCGTCGCGTTTTTCGGCTTGGGCTTGAGCACGGCACGCGCGCCGGCCGCCGCCGCCGCGGTGCCGTAGACTGCGAGCGCCGGGAGAATCAGCGCCATCAGCGGCAAAATCCTGCGATGGCTGCCGAGATAGGCAGCCGCCGACCGCAGCTCGCGGAACAGCTGTGCGAGGCCGGCGCCGTTGAGATTCCTGCGCACCTCTCCGAGCCATCCGGCCGCGTAGGCGCGCCGGCATTCCGGCCGCAACAGGAACTTGGCATAGTAGGCGCCACGGCCGCGATCATAGCCGACGCGCAGGCGCGGCACGTCGGCTTCGCGGCGGCGATGGTGATGCAGCACCAGCGGCCGCGGATCGTAGCGTCCTTTGTAGCCGGCCCACAGCACGGCGGCGACCGCATCGATATCCTCGCACGGGAACGGCGTCCCTGCCCCCAACTCCGGATCGAAGCCGTCGATCTTCTGCAACGCCGCGCGCCGGAACGACAGATTCGCGCCCTTGATTGCGCCCGCCGGCACGAAGGAGTGCGGCGCCATCTCCACCGCATGGTCGCGCTCGTCGATGGTCACGCGCGCATCGGCGGGATCGAACAGCAGGATGCGCCCGCCCACCACGCCGAGGTCAGGGTCGCCGTCGAACGCCGCCAGCACGGCGTCAACGTAGTCCTCCGCCACATAGCAATCGTCGTCGGTCAGCGAGATCACCGCCGCCTGCGCGCCTCGCCACCCGTGATCGCGCGCGGCGCCGAGGCCGATGCGGTCCTCGCGGAAATAGCGGATGCGCGGCTCGATCTCGCCGTAACGGCGTATTACGTCGGCCGTTCCATCGGTCGAAGCATTGTCGACCAGAATCGCTTCCCACGAGCGGGGTGTCTTCATCGCCAGCAGCGAATCGAGCGTGCCCTGCAACTGTCCGGCACGGTTGCGCGTGCAGATGACGATCGAAAGATCGGGCTTAGCGGAACTCATGGACCAACCCTGCTACCTGGTCGACCGAGGCGACAAGCCGTGCGTTGGCAGTACCCTTGGTCCACGCCTCGTAGAGCGCGGACACCTTGCCGTCCAGGGAATCGAACAGCAGGTGCCGGACACCAAGCAGGCAGCACAAGACATGCGCGTGCAGCCGGTCGGTGATCACCATCGAGCCGCGACTGAGCAGGCCAAGTCCGAACGCCAGCCGCTCGCGCGCATAGCGCTCGCGCAGCCGGAAGCCGAAAGAGCGCGTGAGGCCGACGGTCCAGGGAAAGCGCCGCCACGTCCGGCCCAGCGCTTGGTCGCGCCGGCCAAGGCGGGAGCCCGGCGCCTCGATCCAGTCGGCGACGTCGAGCGAGCCGCCGAGTTCCGCCAGCACCTGCAGCAGCTTGGAATGGTCCGTCACAACCTCCTTGTCCCGGCGCAGGAGGCACAGGAAATCGAGCGATGCCGGCTCGCGCGCGATGTCGCCGAGCGCAAAGGCCATGTCCGGGCACAGAACGGTGGTGCATGGAAAGTGCTTCTCGGCGAAGGCTTGGCTGTTGCGATCGCGCACCAGCAGCGTGAAATTTCCGTGCCGCTCGATCGCCCGCGCCGTGGCATCGATTCCGGACTGGGTGGTGAAGGCGATGCTCTGCGGAAACTGCACGATCGGCTTGCCCGGGAAACGGTTCAGCATCTCCATCCGGATGGCGTGGTGCCGCGGCCAGATCTCGCCGAAATTGCCGCCACCTTGCAACAGGATGATGGATGATTCTTCGACGAACCGGTCGCAGGCCGTCGTGTAGTTGACGGTGTCGAAGAAGTCGATCCGCGCGTCCGGGAAGTTGCGCCGCAGGAAGGCGAGCTCGCCCAGGAAGATCGCGCTGTCGCCGACGTTGGCGTAGCCCGGCGGATCGATGATGCAGATCCGCTCGGAGCGGCCGGAGATCAATGGCGCCAGCGTCTCGTCGATCCGCCTGCTGAGTTGTGCGTTCAGACTATGCATGCTGTCTCTGTTCAAGGTTTGCGTGACGAGTCCGTGTTTCCCTGACTTTTTGTTCTTGCCGCCCAGCGCGCGCCAAAACGCCGGAGGCGCCGGAGAGTCGTCGATGCGTCGCGCCGCCACCGTTCCACGCGATGCGCGGCCAGCCTTTTCAGCTTCAGGCGCTTAGGCACAACATAGGTTTCGAACCGGGTGTTGCCGATGGTCGAGCCGGCCGATTCCTCGAGGATCGGAAACGGAAAAACCGCCAAGTTCCGCTGGCCATGCACCCAGGTGCGATCCATCTCGTCATCGATCGGCCTGCACACTATGCGGCAGTGGTCGAGGAAAAGCTTGGCGCCCGCCCTGGTAATCGCATAGCCCTGCGTGCCGTAGGCGTTGCCGGCCAGCTCGACGATCGAGCGCGCGCGATCGATGAAATTCTCCTTCACCAGCGCGGGGCGCGCCGGAGACTTGTAATAGAGACGGAGATAGTTGATCCCCATCGCCGCCAGGTCGGTCAGCGCCAGCTTGCCGACGAACGTCCAGTCGACGATGACGTCGTCCTCCAGCACCACATATTGATCGGCATTGTCGTTCAGCAGGTCTTCCCAGGCGGCGTAGTGGCTGGAATAGCAGCCGATCTCGCCGGCGCGCAGCGGCCGGCCCTTGGCGACAATGGCGCGCTCCTCGTCGTAGCGCAGCGCCGGGTGCAGGCTGGTGCGCGCTGGATAGAAGCTCCAGGCGACGGATGCAGTGCGCGCGCGCTCTTCGAACCGGCTGCGCCGCTCGCCCGCATCCGCCATGCTGATGACAATGACCCTGGTCCGCACCGGGCTGCCGCTGATCGCCGATTTGGGATCCATCCATTCCATCGGTCGTTGATAGCGTTCCTTGTTCTCACTCACAACACGGCATCTCCGTGGCTCGCGCTGCCGCGACCACTGGTCCTCTGATTCCTGATCGCGCGCGATTCATGACACAGAATAGTCACACGAATACATCGCGGCGCAGGAATAGATTTGCCGAATTCGATCCGCGGCGCGCGAACTATTGATCAGATAAAGCGTTCTGTTATCGTCCGGCCCGGCTTGGGGCATTTGCTCTCGCGGACTTGACTTGATGGCGAAGGAATAGCGATTGCTGTCGAAAGCCGCGTGCATCATTCCGACCCACGGGCGGCCGGGCCATTTGTCCCGCGCGCTCGAAAGCGTCCTGCAGCAAACGCACCCTCCGGCCGAGATCATCGTGGTTGACGATCTCGACGACGGGCCGACCACGGCGGTGGTGCAGGTGTCGGCCCTGCGCACCGAGATCCCGATGCGCCGCGTGCTCAATCGCCTCAATCCCGGTGCCTCGGGCTCGCGCAACGCCGGGGCGGCTGCCAGCCGCGCGGAGTTCGTGGCGTTCCTCGACGACGACGATGCCTGGCGGCCCCAATATCTCGCACGCGCGATGGCAGAGCTCGAACACAGCGGCGCCGACGCAGTGATCTCCGGCCTCTGCCGCATCAAGCACGACGGCAGCGTCCAGCCGATCGTCATCCCACACCGCGCCGAGATCGCAGGTCGCCTGTTCGAGAAGAATTTCGGCATGACGGGCAGCAACCTCGTCATCCGGCGCTCGGCGTTCGAGCGAGTCGGCGGCTTCGATCCCGCCCTTCCGGTGTTCAACGACTGGGATTTCCTGATCCGCATGATCGCCGCGGGCGTCGAATATGGCGTGGTGCCGGAGATGACCGTCGAGTGGCGCGAGCATGAGGGCGACCGCATTTCGACCCCCAGCCTGCGCCGCGCCGCCGGGATCGAGAGCTTCGTCGCCAAGCATGGCCACGTCATGCCGCCGATCAATCGCCGGGACTTGACGGCGGTCGCTCTCGGCATCAGGTGGCGGAATGCGGGATCGATCGTCGGCCGCCTGAAGGTAGCGGCCAAGCTGCTGCGGCTGCTCGGCCTGCGCGAAGCGCTCGGTCGGCGCCTGAAGGCGACCAGGAGACGGGCAATCGAGGTGGGCTTGTAGCCATGGAGACGGTTCTGGTGGCGCATTCGCGCGACGGCCTGGGCGGATCGGTGATCACCGGGGCGCTGCTTGCCAAGGCGCTCGAATCCGGCGGCGAATGGAAGACCCTCAGCGTGTGCAACAGCGCCGGCCCGCCGCTCGACTACCACCGCACCATCGGCATCGACGTGCTGCCGTTGATGGAAAGCCAGGGTCTGCCCTACAGGCCCAATCCCGGCGACGGCAACCGCTTGCAGCGCATCGCCAAGCGCGTCCAGCTGTTCCGTGCCGCGCGCCGGTTCCTCAAGTCCGCTTCGCCATCCATCATCCACGTCCATGATGAATCGAGCGCGCTGGCCTGGGGCCTGGCGGCGCGGGAAAAAGGCATTCCGCTGATCTGGCAGGTGCATCAGCAGCTGCCGCAACGCTGGGTGGATTGGCTGCTGCGGCGGCTCGCCGCCCACATCGTGTTCGTTGCCTCGAACAACCAGCGGCGCTTCGACGGAATCGCGCTGCCCGCCAGCTCCGTCATCTACAACGGCGTCGACCTGTCGCAGTTCTATCCGGCAACGAACAGACGCGAAGGCCCGGTCAATATCGGGTTCATCAGCAACCTGGTCGACCGCAAACGACCCGACTGGGTGGTGCGCGCGGCGGGCCAACTGGCGCGCGAAGGCCTCAACGTCAAAGTCCTGCTCGCGGGCAACGATTTCAGCGGCGGGGCAAAGGCCAAGGAACTGCAGGATCTGGCGCACCGCGAGGGCATCACCGGGCGCTACCACTATATCGGTCCGCGCTCCGACGTGCCCGACGTGCTGCGCACGCTCGACATCCTGGTTCTGCCGTCCGAGCGCGACAAGGAAGCCTTTCCGCGCATCGTGGTGGAAGCGATGGGCTGCGGCGTGCCGGTGCTGGCGACCGCTGTCGCCGGCGTGCCGGAAGCGGTGGTGAATGGCGAGACCGGGCTGCTGGTCGATCCGGACGATTTCGATGCCTTCGTCGCCGCGCTGCGGACGCTGGTGCTGGATGCCGATCTGCGCCATCGCCATGGCGCCGCGGCCGTTGCACGCTGCCGCGCCTTGTTCTCGATGGAGGCGAACGCCGCCGCCATTTCGCAGGTCTATCGCAGCGTGACGGCGGAACGCAGCGCCCAGCAAAGCGAGCTCAGCTCGTTCGCCTGAACGTCCGGCGGAACCAGGAGGGGCGCTGGCCTTCGTTGGCGCCGCTGCGCGCCGGCGCCTTGCGGTAGTCGTTCAGAGACAGTGCGTCGATCCTGAGATCGTTGTGGCTCCGCCCGCCCTCTGCGCGCTGGACCTCGAGGCGCGGGTAGCCTTCCGCGATATGGCCATTGACATGAGCCTCGTCCGCCAGCGGAGCCGTGCCGTTCATCGCCGCAACGGGATCGGCGGATTCATCTTCGTCCGAAACCGCGCGCGATTCGCTTGCCTCGCGAACCAGGCTGGCGATCTCGGCAATCACCGCCGGATCGTCGGCCTTGCCCTCGCGTGCGAACGGCGACACGCCGCTGGCCTGCCGGTCTGCGATCACGCGCAGCACGACGTCGAGGTCGATCTCGGTCTTGTTGTCGGCGAGGCCGTAGACCATCGCCATGTCGCAGACCGCGTTGACGACGCGCGGCACGCCGCCGGAGAAATACTGCACCGCGCCGATCGCCGTATCGCTGAAGATCGGCCGGTCCGCGCCGGCGACCTGCAGGCGGTGCCGGATATAGCGCCGGGTGTCGGCATAGTTCAGCGGCGTCAGGTGATAGGAGATGCTGATACGCTGGGCGAACTGCGCCAGTTCCGGGCTCTTCAGCTTCACCAGCAGCTCCGGCTGGCCGACCAGGATGATCTGCAGCAAGAGGTCCTTGTCGGCGTTGATGTTGGAGATCAGCCGCAGCTCCTCCAGGGCTTCCA
Organism: Dongiaceae bacterium; assembly: GCA_035251915.1. Classification (GTDB taxonomy): domain Bacteria; phylum Pseudomonadota; class Alphaproteobacteria; order Dongiales; family Dongiaceae; genus Dongia_A. The sequence goes on from DATFDU010000373.1 coordinate 13,449, forward strand.
CCGTCAGGTTCTGCGCCTCGTCGACGATGAGGATGCAGCGGCGCCCGGCGCCGTACTCGCCGATCAGGAAATGCATCAGCTCCTGATAGATCTCGGCGTCGCTTTGCGCCGTGGTGCTGCGCCCGAACGCCGCCAGCGCCCAGGCCGTGATGTCGGTGAGCCCGCTATGGGTGTTGGAGATGAGGCCGAGCGTGACGTCGCGGCCGATGCGCCGCAGCAGGGTGCGGATCAGCGTGGTCTTGCCCGATCCGATATCGCCGGTGATGGCGCAGAAGCCCGCCTGTCCGGCGAGGCTGTATTCGAGGATGCTGAGCGCAAGCGAGTGCTTGCTGCTCAAGAACAGGAAATCCGGGTCCGGCAGCAGCGAGAACGGTTTTTCTTTCAGCCCGAAGAAGGATTCGTACATGCAACCTACCTGACGGTCTTCCGAGGTCGCTGGAACAGCCTAGTGGGCGTTCAACAGCGTGCCGACGATGGCTTTGTTCCCGAGCAGATGGGCCGATTTCTCGAGCTCGGCCTTGGTGGTGCGGCCGCTGCGCGCCACCAGCAGCACGGCATCGACGTTGGGCAGGAACCCGAGCGTGTCGCTGGAGGTCAGCAACGGCGGCGCGTCGTAGATGATGATGCGGTCGGCATAGCGGTTCTGCAGCTCCTTCGCGAGCGCGGTCATGCGCGGCGAGCTGATGATCTCGGCCGCCGCTTCGCCCTTGGCCTCGCGCGCCGGCAGCACGACCAGCCGCGTGATGCCCGGGCACACCAGGCAGTCCTTCAGATGCGTCTCGCCGCGCAGGTAATCATCGATGCCGACCCGCGGCTGGAAGCCGAACTTCTCGTGGATGCCCGGCTGGCGCAGATTGAGATCGACCAGGAGGACGGTCTGGTTGACGTCGAGCGCGATCGCGATCGCGAGGTTGGCAGCGGTCGTTGTCACGCCGCTGCCCAGCTCCGGCCCGGTCACCGCCACGGTCGACATGTTGTGCTTCTTCATGCGCTGCAGGACCTGCGTGCGCAGCAGGCCGTAGATGTCGGAAGCCGGATGCTCGAACCGGTCGGCCACCAGCCGCTCCTTGGTGGTGCGGCCGTTATCGCATTTGGCGACCGCGGTCTCGGTATATTGCGGCGTGAAGCCGTTCATCGACACGGCGCGGCCGTTGGGCCGCAGCCCGCTCATGTTTCCGGCGCGCATCTCGCGCGCTCTGGCTAGCGCCTTCTCAATCTGCTCCATCGGCCACTCCGTTCGCGTTCCAAATCAGCAGCCAGGCTCCGATGCTGCAGTTGCGAAGATGATGACAATATCGGCGCTCATCCGCAATGGTAAGTGCAGACAACACCGCAGCAGGCGAATAGTTCTGCATCGCACAAGGATTCTATTGTGGCGATTTCGTGGCGAACGTCATGCGTTACCCAGTCTCATCTTGCACCCTCAATGACAAGAACCTCTGGGCGGCGGCCCAGAGGTTCTTGTCGGTTCGTTGCGATCTCGCGCGCAGTGGGCGCGCGCGATCGTGTCAGGCCTGAGCGCCGTTCTTGCGCCGGCGATAGCCGACCACTGCCATGCCACCGAGCGCAGTCAAGAACAGCAGCAGAGCCGGCGGCAGCGGAACCTCCGAAACCTCGAAGCGATAGGAGTAGGCGTTGCCGAACACGTCGTCGCCGACCTCGCCTATGACCCGGAAGAAATAGTCACCGGCAGCGAGATTCAGGTAGCTGAACGCCAGGACCGTGCCGGTCGCGTCGGTGAAGTTGCCGAGCGAGGTCAAAGGATCGGAAACGCTGAAAAGGTCGAGCGAGAAGTTAAGGCTGTCGGTCGGCACGAGAACGGCCGATAGATCCGTCAGGCTGCCGATCAGCGAATTCTGCAAGCCGGCCAGCGAGAAATTGATCGTATCCTCGAAGGTGACCGGCGCCGGAACACCCAGATTGGCAACCAAGCCGGTCGTGGTCCCCGGATTGATCGTGCCGAGGTCGAACGTCGACGCCGACGCCGACTGAGTGACTGCTCCCAGACCAAGCATACCCGCGACCAGCAGCATCAGGAGTCGTTTCATGACTTTCATGACTATGTCTTCCTCTTCTTGCCCACGTCGGCGCGCATGGATCGCTCGACGCCGTGTTAATTGAGAAGTTTGATAAACACACCCTGGTAATTTCGCGGGCGCGAGACTGCTCCTTTGAATGGTCGAAAGATTATCACTCGCCCTTGTGACTTCTCAGGGTTAATCTTGTGACATCAGCGACACTGGGACGCTCCGCGGCTTTGTTGCATCGTCCAGCGGTTGTCACGCCTGTTAAGCTGATCGGCCACTTTCCCTTAACATCGCGCATCGATTCTGTTGTTGCCGCCACTTCCGGACCGCGTTGCATTGGCTCTGTTTTCTCGTTTTCCGAAAGCATCTTGGCTGTCGCCGCGGGCGCGGTTCCGACGCACGCTGCGAATCGCCTTCTACGGAGCGGGCGCGCTCGTCGCCGTGCTTTCGCTCGCGCCGGGCGCGGCGCTGCCGCCGACGTCGATCGGTGACAAAGTGGAGCACGTCATCGCATACGCCGTGCTCGGCCTGCTCGGTGCCGCGAGTTCAAAGCGCAGCGTGATGCGTACGATTCTCGGCCTTGCAGCTTTTGGAATCGCCATCGAGATGCTGCAGGCGTTCTCGCCGGGCCGCTCGTCCGATCCGCTTGACGCCGTGGCGGACGTTGCCGGCATCGGCCTTGGCTGCGGCGCGGTGATGCTGCTGCGCCGCATGACGTCGTTGTTGATTGACAAGACCGCGGCCGGCGCAACACCATGCCGCGCTCGCGTCGCTGGCGGCGATGTCCAGCCGAATTCCGGCAGCCCAGCCGCAGCACCGTCTTCACCACATAAGAGAGCCTCATGCGTCTCCGACTGACCTGCGCGATCGCCGCGATGCTGTTGCTTGCGGCCTGCGATTCGCCGGAGGAGCGCGAGGCGGCATACCTGAAGAGCGGCAAGGAGCTCTATGAAAGCGGAGAATTGTCGAAGGCCGCGATCGAGTTCCGCAATGCGCTCAAGGTCAATCCGACCGGCGTCGAGGCGAAATACTTCACTGCACTGATCTTCGAGAAGAACGGCAATGTGCCGCGCGCGATCTCGGCTTTCCAGGAGGTCGCGCTGCAGGATCCCGGCAACCGCGACGTCCAGCTGAAGCTCGGTCAATACGCCCTGATGAACGGCGATGCGGCGCAGGCCCGCGACCGCGCCGACAAGCTGATCGCGCTCGATTCCAGCAAGCCCGACGGCCACACCATGAAAGCGGCCGCCCTGCTCATGATGAGCAAGCTGTCGGAGGCGGAGGCAGCGGCCAATACCGCGCTCAGCCTCAAGCCGCATGACGAGGACGCGACCATCGTTCTGGCGAGCCAGCGCGCGCGGCAGAACAGGTTCGACGAGGCGGAGGCGATCGTCGAGGAAGCGCTGGAGGCCAATCCCAAGAGCGTCCAGCTGCTCGGCCTCAAGCTGAAGCTGCTGGCTGACCAGGGCCGCAAGACCGAGGTCGAGCAGGTCCTGCGGCAGCTGATCGAGCTCGACCCCGGCAATCCGACCCACGTCGTGCTGCTGGCGAGCGAACTGACGGCCGCCGGCCGGCTGCCCGAAGCGCGCGAAGAGTTCCGCCGCGCCATCGCGGCCAACAAGACTTCGCAGTTGCTGCTGGCGGCCTATGCGGACTTCCTCGAAAAGCAGGTCGGCACGGACCAAGCGATCGACGAAGCCAAGCGGCTGGCCGGACAATACAAGGGCAACGCCCTCTATTCCTTCCTGCTGGCGCGGCTCTACATCAAGGCCGACCGGCTGGACGAAGCGGACGCGCTGCTGAAGCAGTTGGTGGAGGAGTTCGAGCGCTCGTCCGACAAGCTGGACGCCCAGGTCGAGCTTGCGCGCATCACGCTGCTGCGCGGCGACCGGCCGGGCGCACTCGAGCAGCTGGCGACCATCCTGAAGGCCGACAGCAAGAATCAACGCGCCCTCACCCTGCGTGCCGGAATCAACCTGCAGGACGGCAAGTTCGACGAATCGATCGCCGACGCGCGTGCCATCCTTAGCGACTCCCCGACCTCGGCCGCGGCGCTGACGATCCTCGCCAAGGCCTATACTGCAACCAACGAGAACGAGCTTGCCATCCGCACGCTGCGCAACCTGGCTCGCGTGATGCCCGGCAATGTCGATGTGCACAAGCAGCTGGCCGGCCTGCTGGTGGTGCGCGCGCCGGACGAAGCGCTCAGATCGCTCGACGCCGCGATCGCCCTCAGCCCCGACGATGCGGAGCTGAAGGCGCAGAAGGCGCAGGTCCTGATCTACACCAAGCGCTGGGACCAGGGCGAGATGATCGGGGAGGACCTGGCCGCCAACAAGGAAACCGCCGCGTTGGGTCACCAGATCCTGGGCGAGGCCGCACTTGCCCGCCAGGATTTTCCGGCTGCGATCACCGAGCTGCAGGCCGCGATCGACCGCGGCCGCAGCTTCTCCATCGTGGGACCGAAGCTGATGGAGGCCTACCGGCGTTCCGACGAACCGGTGACCGCCGCGCGCACCGGCGCCGAAGGTCCAGCGGAACAGCTCCTGCTCGACCGGCTGGCGAAGAACCCCAAGGACGCCGATGCCCTCGCCCTGCTGTCCGAGCAGCGCGAGAACAAGGGCGAACTCGACGCCGCCAAAGACCTGCTGCGCCAGGCCATCGAGGCAAGGCCCGGCGAACGGAACCCCTATCTCAATCTGGCCCGCATCCTGAGGAGCGAGGGCAAGCTGAAGGAAGCGGCCGATACGCTGCAGCTGGCGTCGGCGCGGTTCCCCGATGACCGCCTGGTGCAGGAGAGCCTCGCCATCGGCTACGAGTTGATGCAGGACTACGACGCCGCAAAGCTCGCCTATGAGAATGTGCTGGCGAAGTGGCCCAACGACATCGTCGCGGCAAACAACCTCGCCATGCTGATCGCCGACATCTGGCCGGCCGACAAGGTGTTGCTCGATCGCGCGCGCGTGCTGGTCGAGGAGTTCCGCAACAGCAACAATCCAACCCTGGTCGATACCCTCGGCTGGGTGCAGGTGCGCCTCGGCAACATCGACGACGCCGCCATCATCCTGAAAAAGGCGGTGATGCTGCAGCCCGACAATCAGCAGGCGCAGTATCACTACGCGGTGGCGGCGTCGCTCAAGGGCCTCGACGACGTCGCACGCCAAGCGATCGTGAAGGCGCTGGCCGGCGATCCCAGTTTCCGCGGCCTGGACGAGGCCGGTCAGCTGGCGACCAAGCTGCAATAGGCGGCCGATTGTCGCGGGCGCATGCAAAGCCACGGACTTGCCGGTTGACAAGCCGCGGCGTGGATCCGAGCGTTTCAGGATTGGCGTTTTCGCGCCGTCACGGAGGATGTTGATGCGACGCGGCGAACCGTTTCCGCGCGACCCTCGGCCGTCCGGCGTTCTGACGCGGCGGCAAGCGCTGCTGATCACGATGGCTGGGCTGCTGGCCGCCGGGCAATCGCGCCCGCTGCATGCCGATGCCGTCGTACCGGCGATGGTCACCGCCGCGGCAAAGCCGAAATCCGTGCAGGTGTTCACCGGCACCGGTGCCGGCGACAAGGACGGCCGTGACTGGCAGAACGCAATGCCGATCGGCGCGCTCAACAAGGCCCTGGGCCGCGCGCGTCCGGGCGCGGGCTTCCTCATCGGCTCCGAGCCGGCGGGCGGCGGACCGATCCCGCTCGACAAGGGCCAGATCCTCATCAAGGTCTCGGGCGAGGAGGAGCGCCCGGTATTCGTTCAGGCCGGCCTGATCGCCGGCGACCATGAGCTTGCCGCGGCCGAGGGCGACGCGCCGTCGTTCAAGAGCTCGAAGCCGTGGTCGGTCGAGAATTTCGGCCGGCGCGGCAGGAGCTTCTTCGCGATCGCCAATGGCGCGTCGCACTTGCGGCTCTCCGGCTTCCGCGTCGACGGCACGCCGGCCGACGGCTTCTTCAAGTTCCGCGCCAAGCAGGCGACGATCTTCAACGACATCGCCATCTCCGGCATCGAAGCCCGCAATGTCGGACGCATCATCGAGACCGAGCGTGGCGCCACGCTGCGCAACCTTCTGGTCAGCGACTGCAAGGCCGTCGGCATCGTGCGCGGCTTCGCGCGGTTCCGCGATCTATCCGACGCCGCATTCCGGAACCTGGAGCTGGACGCCGACAACATGGATGGCGGCGGCAAGAACGTGTGCCAGCTGATCGCGCTGTCCGCCGGCGAGAACGTCCTGTTCGAGAACATCACACTGCGCAACGCCTTGAATGAGCCGCCGCCGCCCAAGAAAGGCAAGGAGCCCGGCTATGTCCAGGGCGACGGCATCGTGTGCGAGCGCAAGACCAGGAACATCACGGTTCGCAATTGCCATGCCAGCAACATGGGCGATGGCGGCTTTGACCTGAAGTCCACCAACGTCACCATGGAGGATTGCACGACGGACTCCTGCAAATTCGGCGCGCGCATCTGGGCCGAGGGCAACAACGTCATCCGCCGCTGCGACTTCCGCAACCCGGTGACGCGCAACGAAACCATGGGCGCCTGCGTGCAGGCCGGCGGCACCCTCGAGGTCATCGATACCAGGATGCAGGCCGGTCCAGGCACGGTCGCCGTCAGCCTCAGCAACAAGAAGAACCAGAAGCCACCGCATGTGGTGATGCGCGGCGGCTCGATCGAGACCACGGGAGGCGGGAAGGTCGCGCACTGCAACGGCGACGGGGTGCTCGAGATCTACGACGTGATGGTCAACGGCAAGCTGACGACGCACCGCTACGTCTTCGAGAAAAAGAAATAGGGCGCGGCAAACCGTTCCGCCGCCGCGCCGCTAGAAGCCGAAGACCAGCAGCCCAGCCATCAGGATGGCGGCCGCGCTGGCAACGCCGATCATGCGCAGCCGGCGGCCGCGCAGCTCGTCGTTGGTCCTGATGTATGGCACGGTCGCCAGCGGCATCTCGCCGAACGCCGCCATCAGGCTCTTGGGTTCGTAGATGCGGGGGTCGAGCATGTCGATCGCCACCATCGCCGCGGCCGCCAGCATGCCGGTCATGAAGATCCCGACCAGCATCAGCAGCCGGCGGTTCGGCCGTTCCGGCACATCCGGATATTGCGGCGGCTCGATCACCGAGAAGGTCTCGCCCTTGCTCTGCTGCTCCATGGTCTCCGCGACCTGCGCGTCGGCTTCCTTGTCCTTGAAGCTCTGGTAGCGCTGCAACGCGACCTGGTGCTGGCTCTGCAGCGAGCTGTATTCCGCCTCGACCGTCGGCGTCTGCAGGATGCGCTTCTGCAGGCCGGCGATGTTGGCTTCCAGCGCCGCCGCGCGTTCGTTGATGCCGCGCAGCTGCGAATCCGCGTCGGCCAGCTGGTTCTGCAGCTGGATATACATCGGGTTGTCCGGGGCGCCCTGCGGCGGCGTGATGCTCGGCGCCGGCGCGGCCTCCATCTGCGCCTTCATCTCGTCCAGCTGCCGGCGCAGACGCTGCACGTCGGGATGCTTCTCGCCGTAGCGCTGCAGCGCCTCGGTCAGCTGGGCCTGCAGGGTGGAATACTTCGCCTGGTCGAGCGCTCGGGTGTCGACGCCGCCGATTTGCCTCTTCATCACCTCGATCTGGCGTTGCAGGCGCACCACGTCGGGATGCTTGGCGCCGTAGCGGCCGGAGAGGTCGCTGAACTGCAGCTCGAGGTCCATGAGCTGCGCCTGCGGCGTCGCCGGACGGCCGTTGGAGGTCATCGGTGTATAGGGGCTGATGGTGCCGAGCTGGCTCTGCAGATAGCTCTTCTTGTCGGTCAGGATCTGCTGGTCGGCGCGCAGCTGCATCAGCTGCGCCTGCGCCTGGTTCAGCAGCTGGGTGTTCATGGCGAACTGCTCGGGCAGGCTGCCGTTGTATTTTGAACGCAGGTCGAGCAGCCGCTTCTCGAGCGCCTGCACGTCGGCATAGAGCTTCTGCGCCTGCTCGCCCAGGAACTGGGTGGTGCCGGCGGCTTTTTCCTGCCGGGTCCGGTCATTCTCCGCGAGATAGAGGTCCGTCAGGCGATTGGCGACCTGCTGGGCAATGTTGGGATCCTCGCTGTCGAACGACAGATTGAACGCGATCGAGGCCTGCGGCTGGGTCCGGCGCTGCGGTTGCTGCTGGCCGGAGAGGTTCGCGCTCACCACCTCGAGCTCGACCTGTGATCGCATCTTGTTGATGAGCGCCGACCGCGGCATGGCCTTCTGCTCTTCCGGGTAGAGATCGAAGCGGTCGATGATCTCGTTCAGATGCTGGCTGGTCATCACCCGCTGCTGGATCACCTGCAGCCGGTCGTTGGCGAAGGTCGAGACCGTGGACTTCACCAGGTCGGCCGGCACGTCCGGCTCCTCGATCAGGATGGTCGCGGTCGACCGATAGGTGGCCGGCCAGGTCTTGACGATCGCGACGGTCGCGGTCACGCCGAGAACGCCGATCACCAGCCCGATCCATTTGCGCCGCCTGAGCGCGCCCAGGAAGTCGATGTTGATCAGCCGGTCGTCGCGGTCGATTGCTGCATTGCTCATGCGCTATCCTTGCTTGGTCCCAACTCTAGCTCAAAGTGCCTCAAACTCACGGAACGTAGGCCGGCAGCAACGGCGCGGCCTCCGCAACGAAAGATCTCAGCGTCGCATCGGCACGGTCCAGGTCGCCGCCCGCAACCGGCGTCACGAACCGCACCAGCGCGCCGTCGCGGCGGTTGTGCAACACCGCGTTGGCGAACAGCCGGAACTTGGCCGCATACTCCCCGGTCTCGTGCCGGCCGCCTTCGACGAACCAGAAATAGACCAGCTGCTTGTCGGTTCCCTGCGAAATGATCAGGCGGCGGGCGCGCAGCGGCGTGCCGCCCGCCACCGGAATCTCGGTGACGCCGCCATCCTGCACCCGCCAGCCGCCGCCCGGGATGCAGACCAGCGGCGAGTGCGCGGCGTTGCCGCTGTATTGAGATTCGTAATAGGCCGACCAGACGTTGATGACGTCATCGCCCCTCGCGTAGTTCACGCTGAGATGATCGCTGGCGTTGAGCGCAGCCAGCGCGGAACTCTCGACCGGCATGTCGGCCCCCTGCCACCCGGCGATCTCGCGCGGGAACAGGGCGAACGAGGCGCGCGGTGGCAGCGTCGCCTCGCGCGCGCCGATCGCGAGCTGCGCCAGGACCGCGGCGGCGCATAGGCCCGCCACCACCAGCGCCGGCCCGCCGGCGAAGCTGGCCGCACCCCTGCCCGTTCTCGGCGGATCGAGGTCGAGTCGGCGCAGCAGCGAGCGGTCGCCGGAGCCGACATGGCACAGCAGCTTCATCTCCAGGAACAGCAGCGCCAGGCACAGGCAGAAGACAATCCATCCTTCGAAGTAATGGAAGAAGCCTTCGGCCGCGCCGACGCCGTACTGCTCCACCAGCAGCCCGGTGACCGCGATGCGCACGATGTTCATCAGGATCGTGATCGGGATGCTGGAGAGGAAGATGATCGCCTTCTTCACTGGATGCCCGACGTAGAGATAGGCGCACAGGAACGCGAAGGTCGCGAGCGGGAACAGATAGCGCAGCCCGGCGCAGGCCTCCGCGACCTGCAGCTGGATCTGCCCGAGATCGATGATGTTGCCCTCGCGCAGCACCGGAATGCCGAACAGCTCGATGATGGCGACCGCGCCGACCGAGGACACGACCTGCAGTCCGGCCGTCAGCGCGACCTGGAGCACCGCCGCCTGCGGCAGCGCGAAGAACAGCAGCAGCAGCGCCGGCCAGACCTTGGCCGCGCGCCGCTCGCCGAGCCAGACGACGACGATGCCGACGATGGTGAGGAAGAGGCCGAGCTGACCCGGAAAGCGCGTCTGGCTGAGGACCTCGACCAGGCCGAACAGCAAGCCGAACACCGCGATCGCGACGCCAAGCCAACCGCCGGAGCGATCGCGCGCGCTTACCGCGCTGCGGCTGAGATCGCGCCACAGCATCAACGCGGCGAGCAGCGGCACCAGCGGTCCGTAACTGTATTCCGGCGAAGTCAGCCAGGTATCGACTGTGCTCTCGATCGAATCGTGGAAGAAGTAGCCGGTGAAGGCGATGCCGGCGGCGAGCGCGATCCACCGCCACCGCCCGGGCCGCACCTCCGCCGACTGGAAGTCGACCGCGCCGGCCGACATGCGCGCGAGATCGGCGGCCATCACGCACCTGCCAGGGCCGCGTAGACCTGCCCCGTCGCTTCGCTGACATTGCGCCAGTTGAACCGCCGCGCAATCGCCTCGCGGTCCACGCGGAAGATTTCGTAGTCCGCCAGCAGCTTGCGGCCCAGGGCTTCCACGTCGCCGACCGGAAAATAGTTCGCGGCGGCAAGCTCGATGTCGAGGTTCGGCTGGATATCGCTCAGCAGCACCGGCACGCCGAGATTGGCCGCCTCGAGCGCGGCGATCGGCAGGCCTTCATGGGTCGACGGCAGCACGAACAGGGCGGCGTTGCGATAGAGCACGCGCAGGATGGCGTGGCTCTGGAAGCCGCAGAAGCGGATGTCGTCGCTCTCATGCTGCAGCAGCGATCGCGAGTATTCGTCCGCGTGGTCGGCCGCACCGGCGATGGCAAGCTTGCATCCCGGATTGGCCGCCCTGAACGCCGCGATCAGGACATGAAAGGCCTTTTCCGGCACCAGCCGCCCGACCGCCAGGACGTAGCGGCCCGCCTGCAGTCCGAACCGGTCGAGCACGGCGCGCGCATCCTCCTGCCCATCGCCCTCGGGAAATTCGGTGGCGCCGTTCGGGATATAGTCGATCCGCGACCGGAGGCGTGGGTGGCGCCGGCGCAGCTCCTCCGTCACCGACTTGGACACGACGATGATGCGGTTGGCGGCGGCGGTCGCGCAGCGCTCGCCGAGGCGCAGCGCGGCCTTGGCGACGGCGTTCCACTTCTGCCGCTCGAAGTCGCGGCCGTGGTGCGTGACCACCAGCTTCATGCCGAGCGCACGCCCGAGCGGGCCCAGCAGTGCCGGTCCGATGCCGTGGATGTGCAGGATCTCCGCCTTCAGCGCGAAGCGCGCATAGAACACGGCGAGCACGGTGTTGCTGATCGCCTCCAGATATTTGTTCTTGACCGCAGGCAGCGGCACCACGCGCACGCCTTGATATTCGTACGCGCCGCCCGGGATGTAGGGCTTCCGCCCGATGATGGTGATGTCGTACTGCTGGCTCAGCGCCTTCAGCCGCGGGAAGACCTGCTCGCAATGCGATTCGATCCCGCCCATGACGCCGGGAATGCCGCGCAATCCGACAACGCAAACGCGGGTCTTAGCCATGCCGGACTTCGGTCCGTCCAACTTCGGCTGCACCGGCACGCGACTCGCCCGCACTTTGAATGTCCCACTTCCGACGCCACATCTCGAAAACCGCGCATTGTTTACCGGGATCGCGAGCCAAGGCGGTGACCACTTGGCAACAACACAAAGTCGTGGCCGACCACTTTCGCTGCGCTGCAGCAGCCGCTTGCTGCAACGCAACTACATTATCGGCGACGTGGCAAATTTGCGCTACAGCTCAATGACTTGACACCAAAAAGTCACAGCCCGATTGCTCGGACCGTGGTCAACAAGCACGCGGAAGGGACCAGGGTTCCCGGGGTCGCCGCGAATAGTCCCAGAGGTGTGGCTCAGGCAGCGCTGCGACGGGAGCTGCTTTCCAGGTTCGGCAGCAGCCAGGTAACGAGGCCAATCGCCGGCAGGAATGCGCAGAGCTCGAACACCAGCTCGACGCTGGTGAGATCGGCGAGCTCGCCGAGCACCGCGGCGCCGACGCCGCCCATGCCGAACGCGAGACCGAAGAACAATCCCGCCACCATGCCGACCTTGCCCGGCATCAGTTCCTGCGCATAGACGACGATTGCGGAGAAGGCCGACGACAGGATGAGTCCGATCGGGATGGTCAGCGCCACCGCCCAGAACTCGTTGACGTACGGCAGCGCGAGCGTGAAGGGCAGCGCGCCGAGGATCGAGAACCAGATGATCTTCTTGCGCCCGATCCTGTCGCCGAGCGGACCGCCCACCAGCGTGCCGAGCGCGAAGGCGGCGAGATAGATGAAGAGGTAGATCTGCGCCTGCTGCACCGACACGCCGAACCGATCGATCATGTAGAAGGTGTAGTAGCTGCTGAGGCTCGCCGTGTAGAAGAACTTGGAAAAGATGAGGCCGAGCAGCACAGCCAAGGCCACGCCCACCTGCCGGCGCGACAGCGGGTTCAGCTTCATGGCACGTGGCGCCTTGCGCGCGCGATCGGCCAGATGCGCGCTGTACCAGGCCCCGACCCGCATCAGCACCAGGATCGCGACCAGCGCGCCGAACGAGAACCAGGCAACGGCGTCCTGCCCGCGCGGCAGCACGATGTAGGCGGCCGCCAGTGGCCCGATCGCCGATCCGAGATTGCCGCCGACCTGGAACAGGGACTGCGCAAGGCCATGCCGCCCGCCGGAGGCGAGCCGTGCCACCCGCGAGGCTTCCGGATGGAACACCGACGATCCCGTTCCCACCATCGCAGCGGCCAGCAACAGCACGGAAAAGCTGGTGGCGTAGGCCAGCAGCAGCAGGCCGAAGAAGGTGGCGCCCATGCCGATGGCGAGAGCATAGGGTCGCGGTCTGCGATCGGTATAGAGCCCGATCATCGGCTGCAGCAGCGAGGCGGTGACCTGGAACGTGAGGGTGATGAGCCCGACCTGGCCGAAATCGAGCGCGTAATTCTCCTTGAGCATCGGATAGATCGACAGCAGCAGCGACTGCATCGTGTCGTTCAGCATGTGGCAGAAGCTGATCGCGACCAGCACCGCCAGCGCGGTCTTTTCCGCCGTCTTGTCGTCGTGTCGATGGTCCGCCGCCAAGCTGGTATTGCTCATGGTCCCGCTCAGTTCCAAGCACCGGCGGCTATCCTATACCGGACGGTTTTCTGCCTGCTTGCGAAACTGGGCCATTTACTTTCTTGTGTGGGCCAAGCACACTCCGACCATGGTCAAGAATGCCGGCCCATCGATGGTCTACGAGGACACGCCGCGCCCCGTGGTGGCGGTCGGTAACGACTATCCGCCCGATCATGAGGTCGCGCCGCACCAGCATCGCCGCTACCAGCTGCTCTACGGCGCGCGCGGCGTGATGATGGTGTGGACCGAGCACGGCGCCTGGGTGGTGCCGCCCGCGCAGGGCGTGTGGATTCCGTTCGGCGTGCGCCACAGCGTGCGCACCATCGGGCCGGTCACCACCAACAGCATCTTCATCGAGCCGGATGGGATGTCCGGCATGCCGTCCTCTTGCAGCGTGCTCGGCATTTCGCCGCTCATGCGCTCGCTGCTGCTCGAAGCGGTCGAGATCCCGCTGGAATACGCGGTCGAGGGCCGCGACGGCCTGATCATGGCGCTGCTGCTCGAGGAGGTGCGGCGGCTGCCGATCCTGCCGCTGTCGCTTCCGTTCCCCGAGGACCGCGAGCTGGCGCGGCGCTGCCGCCGCTTCGTCAAGGATCCGAACCCGCACGAGACGATCGACGACTGGGCCGAGAATCTCGGCCAGAGCCGCCGCTCCTTCACCCGCCTGTTCAAGCGCGAGACCGGCATGAGCTTCGCCGCTTGGCAGCGCCAGGCCTGCCTGTTCTCGGCCCTGCCCCGCCTGGTGGCGCGCGAGCCGATCACGCAGGTCGCGCTCGATCTCGGCTATGAGAGTCCTGCCGCCTTCACCACCATGTTCAAGAAGGCGCTCGGCGTGCCGCCCAGCGAGTATGTCGCCGCGCACGACTAGGCGCAGCGACATAGTTCACACACCACCCCTCCTCCGATGGCGGTAGACTATCGCGCCGAGGATCGGAAGGAGGCCGCATGACACAGGATCGTATGCCGCCGGGCGTCCTGGCGCTCGATGAGCTCGAGCTGCTGATCGTCGTCGACAACGAAACCGATACTCTTTCGAGCGTCGACGCGGGTGTCCCGCAAATCCCCGAAGTGGCCCATCTCGCCGCGCGCACGCCGCCGAGCCGCAAGCATGAGGGCCACGACTGCAAGCAGGTGTTCGACCAGTTGTGCTGCGCCTGCCACGGCCTGTCGGTATTGGCGACCGGCCGGCGCGATGGCAGCACGCACAGGATGCTGTTCGACATCGGCCCCTACCCTGACCTCTGGCTCGACAATGCCAGACGCCTCGCCATCGATCTTGCGACGATCGAATGCGTGTTCCTGTCGCACTGGCATTTCGATCACAGCGGCGGCTTCCCGGAGGTCGTCGCGGCCATCGCCATCGCACGCTACGACGCAGGGCTGCCGGCGCCGATCGTCGACCTGCATCCGGACCGTCCCGACCAGCGCGGCCTCCTAACGCCGAGCGGCACCATGCTGATGTTGCCGCTGGAGCCCAGCTTCGCGGACATCGAACTGGCGGGCGGCCAGGTCGTCCGGCACGGCGATCTGCATCCGATCTGCGATGGTTTCTTTCTGGGCAGCGGCGCCATCGACCGCGTCACCAGCTACGAGACCGGCCTGGTGGGCCACTACAGCTTTCGCGGCGAGGACGGAAAGCCCGATCCCCTGATCATGGACGAGCGTTTCGTCGCGGCATATGTGCCGGGGCGCGGCGTGACCGTGCTCTCAGCTTGCTCTCATGCGGGCATCGTCAATGCCTGCCTGCATGCCAAGCAGATGTTCCCGGACATGGCGATTGATGTCGTGCTCGGCGGCTATCATCTGGCGGGCAAGGCGATGGAAGCGCGCATCGAGGCGACGGTGAGCGATCTCAAGACGCGCGTCGATCCCCGATTGGTGGCGCCGGGCCATTGCACGGGCTGGCGCGCGAAGGCCGCGCTGGCCGGTGCCTTCGCACCCGGCCGCTATGCACCGAGCGTGGTCGGCACGCTCTATCGGTTGAAGGCGGCCTAGCGTGTCGATGACGGATGGCGGACACTGAGCTGGGGCGCTGCGCAACGCGGCGCCTGCAGCAGGCCCCAGCCGAATCTGGGATCGCGGCCGCGCGGACCGAGGTCGCGCGCGTTGGCCTGCAGTCTTTTCTCGGCTTCGACCGGCGTGATGCCGCAGGTCTGCACCATGCGCGCGACGGCGGCCGTCACGAAAGGTACCGCAAGCGACGTGCCCGAGGTGATCCGGCGCGACGTGGTCGGCAGGTCGATGCCGGGGGCCGCGATGTCGATATAGTCGCCGGTATTGGCGTGGCGATAGGCGTCGCCGTCGAGCGAGACCGCCGTCACCGCAAACGCGGAGTCGATGGCGGCCGGATAGGCCGGCGGACCGTCCGGTCCGCGATTGCCCGCCGCCGCGACCAGGATGACATCCTCGTGAGACAGCATCGACATGGCAAAGAGCACGACCGCGTTTTCGGTCGGCGAGGTCACACTGGCATTGATGACGGTGACTCCGGAATCGACCATCCAGTCGACCGCCCGCAGGAAGTCGGCGCTGCTCGCCATCGGCCCGCTTTTGCTCTTCTGGAAGATGCCGGCATGGAGCAAGGTGGCGCCGCGCAGCAACCCTGCGATGGTCGCTCCGTCCGATTGCCCGACCAACATCGTCGCGATCGCGGTGCCGTGCGCCGTATCGGTGGTCGGTGCCTTGCCCGACGTGAAGCTGCGCTTGACGATGAGCGCGCCCTGCAGGGCCGGATGCGCGGGATCGACGGAACTGTCGATGACGCCGATGCGGATGCCGGCGCCCGCGTTGGCGCCATCGGTCTGCCAGCCGATGGACTTCAGCACCCGCCGCCGGTCGCTGAACTTGCCGCGGCCGGCGCGCGCATCGGTCGCGAGGTAGAACGGATCATCACGCGCGATGATCGCCGCCGGAAACATTGCGCGCAGCTGTCGCACCGCATCTGCACCGGGAACGCCGCGCGGCGGTTCCGCAACCATCAGCGACAGCCCCAGCGCGTCGAGCCGCTCGACGCTTTCGAGGCCAAAGCCGCCGGCGCTCAGATGCGCTTCGAGCGCGCGAGACGGATTGGCGATCAGGATGCGATCAGGCCACGCATCTGCGATGCGGCCGGCGACGGCCGGACCGGCAGCAAATGCGGCAAGCGCAAGGAATAAGACAAATGCAGTCCGTCCCGCGGTGATCACCTGGGTCCACCACTCCACACAACGCCTGCAATGGCATTTCAGTCATGGCAATCGGTCGGGTGTGAAAGGGTCGCGGCGCTCGACGGTTCCCGTCCTCGCGGCAACTTCTGCGTGACGTCACATCCCGGTCACGGAATGCAGGGGGCGCCCTGCGGAGCTCCAAACGGCGCCATTGTTACGATTTCTTCAACCATTGTAATGGTACGACGTGGTGGACAGGGGGTCGTTCTGAAATCAAGCGACGCAAACCGAGTAGTGAAGCGCATCCTGCGCGTGAATCATGCAGGCGAGCAGGGTGCCATTGCCATCTATGGCGCGCAGATTTCCCGCGCGAGATCGCGCTATCCGGACCTCCTTGCTTGGCTCGAAGAAACGTTGGGCCACGAGAAGAAGCATCGGGACATCTTCCTGGCGCTGATGTCGGCGCGCGCGGTGACGCCTTGCCCGGTGGGGCAGGGATCTGGTCCATCGGTGGCGCCGTGCCTGGCTTCGTCACCGCTTTGTTCGGCCGGTTCGGCGTTGTCGTCTGCACCGCCGCCGTCGAGCGCACGGTTCACAAGCACCTGGTCGAGCAGATCGCCTATCTGCAAGGTCGCGATGATGCGCTCGCCGATGGCATCCGGCAGGTGCAGGTGGAGGAAGATGCGCATCTGGCCTTCGCCGAGGCCAACCACGATCCACGCGCCCCATCCGCACGCTTCCTGTCGATCGCGGTCGAGGTCGTGACCGAAGTCCTGATCTGGCTGGCGACGCGCGGTGATTCTGCGCGGCTGGGTGCCGTGTTGCGCGCCGAACAGGCGCGCTGACTCCAGCGCCCAGATGTCCGGAGGCTAGCCGTCGCCGAAATGCTCCATCGGCACGTTGCGCGCGTCGCGAATCTCTGTGCTCACCTTCGAGAGATAGGAGGCGACCGCGTCGAGCTCGGTGGCAAGCAGCGCGCGATCGGGACTGTAGAGCGTCCGGTTGATGAAAGCCTGCAGCCGCTCGCGTCCGACCCAGGCCACGTGGCGCGCATATTCCGATGCCGCGATGTGGGGCGGATCGGCGAGATAGAGCTGGTCGAAGCGCGTGTAGTCGGGAAAGTCCGGATCGCCCGGCACGTAGCCGTTGACCATGGTGATGCGCTCGGCCGCACGCCGGAGGCCGGTCGCGCGGTGCACCACCATGTTGCCCTGCTGCAGCACGGCATAGCCGGCACCCGGCAGGCGCGGTGTGATCGTGCGATCGGGCGGCAACTTCTCTCCGGCACGATGCAGCGCCTTGGCCTCGTGCCTGGTGCCCAGGAAATACTGGAACTCGCCGCCTTCGACCTCGTTCGGATCGGTCACGAACATGACGTAGTCGATGCGCAGCGTGTCGACATGCCACTTGTCGACATTCTCGCCGAGCTTCAACGGATTGTAGTTGAGGTGTCCCAGCTGGTGGGGAATCGAGTGCGGCATCACCGGCGTATCACAGATCTCCGAGATCCAGTGCGTCACCTCGGGCGACAGGCAGAGATCGCGCAAGAACCGTGATTGATAGGCGCCGCCGCGCACTGTGCGGGAGATGCGCTCGTTTCCGCGGATGTAGGGCTCGAGGTTGTGCGCCACCTCCAGCAGGCAAGCCACCCCTTCATCGCTCAAGATGCGGAAGCAGGAGGTGATGCCAAGCTCGGTCGGAC
This sequence comes from Dongiaceae bacterium, assembly GCA_035251915.1. Taxonomy (GTDB): domain Bacteria; phylum Pseudomonadota; class Alphaproteobacteria; order Dongiales; family Dongiaceae; genus Dongia_A. Next base: position 31,192 of record DATFDU010000373.1, read on the forward strand.
ACGCCGCGATCTCCTCCGGCGCGTATCCCAGGTCCTGCAGGGTGACGATCCGCTCAGGACGCTCGAGCGCCAAGTGGCGCGCCGGATCGAACGCCGGCTCGCGCTCGAGCATGGGAAAGCCATCGGGGGAAATACTCGGGAATTCCAAAGTGTTGGCCAGCGCCATCGCAGACTCCAAGGAGAACGCGACCCACAGTGGCCCAAGTTCCGACTTGCGACAAATTGATACTTTCTGCGCTATCCATTAAATTCCTTCATATGAAGATCGGCTGGCATCATTTCACCATGCTGATGACCATCCGCAGCACCGGCTCGCTGTCGGCCGCGGCGCGCGCCCTCGGTCTGACGCAGCCCGCCGCGACGCATCAGATCAAGGAAGCTGAACGGCGCCTCGGAATCTCGCTGCTGGCCCGGCGCGGCCGTTCGGTCGCGTTGGCACCGGCCGGAGAGATTCTCGCCGATGCCGCGGCCACCTGCGCGCCCGTGCTGGCGGAAGCGGAGGCCAGGGCGCAGGAGCTGGGCCTTGGCGATGCGCCGCGCCTGCGCCTCGCCGTCGGGTTGCAGGATGGCCTGCTGTGGGCCGGCGACCTGTTCGCCGCGCTGGGGCAGCGTGCCAGCCCGATCCGGCTCGATCTGGTTCAGACCGGCAAGGACACGCCGGCGCAGCTCCTGCAGCAGGGCAAGGCCGATGCAGCGCTCGACCTGGGCGATGCTTCGTTCCCCGGCCTCAAGCGCATGCTGATCGCCGAGGACGAGCTGGTCGGCATCGTCCATCGCAGCCACGTCTGCGCGAAGCGCGGCCTCATGACCGCGGGCGACATCGTCGACGATCCGTATCTTGCCCACGCGCTGACGCCGCAACGCGGCTTCGAGTTCGAGAATTTGTTCATGCCGGCGCGCCAGGTGCCGCGCTACATCGCACGCATCGAATCGCTCACAGCGATCGTTGCACTGGTCGCCGCGGGCCGCGGCGTCAGCATCCAGCCGCGCTCCGCGATCCGGCAGGCAGTCGTTGTGAAGAGCATCGTTGCAGTGCCGCTATCGCCCAAGCCGATCCAGCTGCCATGGCATCTGCACATGCATCCGTCCGCTCTTGCCCTTCACGGCGAGCATTCGATGGAGGAGATTGCCGCTGTCCTGCGTCCGTATCTCAGTACGGCCTGACACGGCTGTGCGAGCTGCATGGAAAGGCCGGCGGCTCTTAGGCCGCGCTTGCCCAGCTGGCGCCCAGGGCCTCCAGCGCGAACGACAGGAACCGCTGCTGCTGGTCGCGTGACTGGAACGCGCGCGGCGGAATGAGGAAAGCGCTGCCCTTCCTGCCCAACAGGACGATGTAGCCGTCTTCCTCCGAGACGGTGTCGATGTCGCGCCAGGATCTGCGGAAGGATTCCCCGGCGATCGTGGTCGAGATCCCGTCCTGATCGATCTCGACCGATCGCAGCTCCCGCTGGAACAGCAGGAGCGGCACAACGGGCATCCATGCAACCGAAAGGATGCCGCAGCCAAGCCCAGCCAACATGGTCGGCAACGTCGCACCGCCGCGCAGCAGGAACATCACCAGGAAGGTTACCAGCGCGGCCACTATGGCATGGAACTTCCAAAGGTCGCGGCGCCAGGCGCGGCAATACCATTTCCAGATCTCCCGCCGCTCGGAGGCGTATTCCACCTTGAATCCCATCACATCCTCGCGGGTCCAATGCTCGTGCTAAGGCCCACTGTGGTGCGAAGCTCCAAACGAACTGTTACCACCGCCGCCGCGCTTGTCATTAAATCGATTTAACGATACAGTCCTTTCTCGTTGAGCACGCGCCGGGACAAGGGGCGGCTGGGAGGAAGGGAGTTTCATGGCCGATCGGCCGCTCATTCTCGTCGATCCGCTGCCGCGGACCCTGGATGTCATCTGCGAACCGGACGTGCGCAAGCGCCTGGAGGCGCTCGGCCACCTCGTCGTCTCCGAAGACAAGCAAATGCCGGACGAGATGGTGGACCGCCTGCTGCCGGAAGCGTCGATCCTGATCGGTCAGACCGCGATGCCGAAGGCGCGGCTCGACCGTGCGCCGAAGCTCAAGGCGATCTTCAACGTCGAGACCAACTTCCTGCCCAACATCGACTATGAGCAGTGCCAGGCGCGCGGCATCTGGGTGCTGAGCCCGACCTCGTCCTTCGCGCAGGCGGTCGCGGAATCGTCCCTGGCGATGGCGATCGACCTCGCACGCGGCATCACCGCTGCCGATCGCGCGTTCCGCGCCGGCGGTGAACCCTATGGACTCGATGCCAACAAGGGCTGCTTCATGTTCGCCGGCGCACCCGTCGGCATCATCGGATTCGGTGATCTGGGCCGTACGCTGCGGTCGCTGCTGACGCCATTCCGCAATCCGGTCAAGGTCTACGATCCGTGGCTGCCCGCCGAGGCCATCTGCGCGGCGGATTGCGCGCCGGCATCGCTGGACGAGGTCCTCTTCACCTCGCGCATCATCTTCGTGTTCGCGAGCGTGACGACCGAGAACCAGGGCTTTCTCGGCAAGCGCGAGTTGGACCTGATCCAGCCGGGCTCCGCCTTCCTGCTGATGAGCCGCGCCGCCGTGGTCGATTTTCCGGAGCTGATCCGGCAGATCGAGAGCGGCCGCTTCAACGCGGCGATCGATGTGTTCCCTGAGGAGCCGGTGCCCGCCAACCATCCGGTGCGCAAGCTCGAAGGCGCGATCCTCAGCGCGCACCGCACCGGCGGCATGCCGGAGGCGCTGCATCAGATCGGGCGCATGACGGTGGCGGACGCGGAGCTGATCTTGCGCGGCCTGCCGCCGGTGATGTGTCGGCGCGCCGATCCTGGGGTCGCCAGGCGCCTGCGCTCGATGCCGGTTTCCATCACGTGAGACACCATGGCGGAATCAGTTAAAACGATTTTGCGCTCGGGGAGGCGCGGTTGAACGACAGCGGCAAACGGCCCAACAAGCCACCCACCATCCGCGACGTGGCGGAGCTGGCCGCGGTCGCACCGGCCACGGTCTCGAACGTGTTGACCGGCCGCCGCCCAGTCGCCGACGACCGCAAGCAGCGCGTGCTGGCTGCGGTGGCGCAGCTCGGCTACCGGCCCAATCATCTCGCCGCCAGCCTGCGCCGGCAGGAGACGCGCACCATCGGCATCGTCATCCCCGATCTCACCAACCCGTTCTTCGCGGCGCTGGTGCATCGCATCGAGGAGCTGGCGGCCGAGGCCGACTATCAGATCCTGTTGATGAGCAGCAACGAGGATACCGAGCAGGAGGCGCATCGCGTCGAGGTACTGCTGGCGCGCCAGACCGACGGCCTCATCATCGCCCCAGCGCGCGACGACATATCCGCCTTCGCGGCGAGCGCGGCCGACCTGCCGCCGACCGTCCTGGTCGATCGCGGCTTCGGCCTCGCCGGCTTCGACACCGTCGCCGCCGACAACTACGACGCCGCCAAACGCGGCTGCCAGCACCTGCTGTCCCTCGGCCACACCGACATCGTGCTGGTGGTGAGCGACTCCAGCCTCGCCAACATTTCCGACCGCATCGCCGGCTATCGCGACGCGCTCAGCGAAGCCGGCTTGGCGAACCACGCGCGCGTGGTCGTCGGCGGCTTCACGGTCGACCGCTGCCGCGGCGCGATCGAGCAGGAGCTGCGCCGCGCCGACCGGCCGACCGCGATCTTCTCCGCCGCCTATATCGCGACGCTCGGCGCCATCAAGGCGATCCGCGCCCTCGACCTCGCATTCCCCGACAATGTCTCCCTGTTGAGCTTCGACGATTCCGACTGGATGACCGCGCTGCGCCCCTATGTCAGCGCGGTGGCGCAGCCGGTCGAAGAGATGGCCGCCGAAGCCTGGCGGCTGCTGCAGCAACGGCTGACCGGCACCGGCGGCGACGTCGCGCGGGTCCGGCTGCCCTGCTCCCTGCAGGTCAGGGAGTCCACCAGACCGCCATCTGCCGCCAAGGCAAAGCGGCGAGTCGGTTCCACTTAGAGCAAAGGAGCGGGAGGAAAATCATGCGCATCAAGACCATCACCATCGGCCTGAGTGCGGTACTGCTTGCCGCGGCCCTCGGCAGTTCGGCGGGCGCCCAGGAGAAGCCGGTGTACGGCGTGCTCCTGAAGACCCTGTCCAATCCCTTCTGGGGCGCGATGGAGCAGGGCATCAAGGACGGCACCAGCGAAGCCGGAGTCGAGTATTTCCTGCAGGCAGTCGAATCCGACCAGGCGGCCGAGCCGCAGCTCAACACCTGCAACACCATGCTGCAGCGCAAGCCGGCGGTGATGATCACGGCGGCGATCAACTCCACCATCCTGCTGCCCTGCCTCAAGCAGGCGACCGACATGGGCATTCCCGTGGTCGACCTCGATGCCAACCTCGATCATGAGATCGCCGAAAAGGCCGGCGTGAAGATCGCCTTCACCATCGGCTCCGACAACACCGCGGCCGGCGGCCAGGGCGCCGACTTCATGGCGGAGAAGCTCGCCGGCAAGAAGGGCTCGATCCTGGTGATCGAGGGCCTCGCCGGCAACATCACCGGTCAGAAGCGCGCCAAGGGCTTCGCCGATCGGCTGTCCGAGATCGCGCCGGACCTCAAGATCGTCGCCTCGCTGCCCGGCGACTGGGACCGCCAGAAGGCCGCCAACATCACCAACGACACCATGACCGCCAACCCCGACCTGGTCGGCATCTTCTGCGCCAACGACACCATGGCGCTGGGCGCGGTCGAATCGGTCTATGCCGCGGGCAAGGGCGGCGAGATCGTCGTGATCGGCGTCGACGGCAACGTCGATGCCGTGAAGTCGATCAAGGCCGGCCGCCTCACCGCCAGCGTCGCGCAGCTGCCGTACCTGGTCGGCAAGCAGGCGGTCGAGAAGGCCAAGGAAGTGCTCGCGGGCAAGTCGGTCGACAAGTTCACCTATGTCCAGACCCTGGTGCTGACCAAGGAAGTGATGGACGCCGGCACCGACCCAGCCCTGCAATATGTGAAGTAGTGTAACTGGCTCTCGCTCCGTCGGTTCACGCCGGCGGAGCTGAGCCTGCATCTCGAAGAGCTGGCAATGGCAGCAGACAATTCCGCCGCGGCACCGGCGCCGCAATCCGGCCTGCGCGACAACCGCTTCGCCGTGCGCCTGGAATCGCTGCTGGTGCTGGTGATCCTGATCGTCGCGCTGTCGTTCCTGTCGCCCTATTTCCTCAGCGTCTCGAACTTCCTCAACATCCTGCTGGCGACCTCGGTCATCGGCGTGCTCGGCTTCGGCGCCACCTTCGTGATCGCCGCCGCCGGCATCGATCTCTCGCTCGGCTCCGTGCTCGCGCTGTCCGGCGTGGTCGGCGCTCTCAGCGTGAACTCGTTGGGCTTGCCCTGGCCGGTCGCGATCGTCACCTGCCTCGCGGTCGGTGCGTTCTGCGGCCTCATCAACGGCGTGCTGAACGCCAAGGCCGGCATCCCCGCCTTCATCGTAACCCTCGGCATGCTGGGCGTCGCGCGCGGCCTCGGCCTCGTCTTCACCAACGGCCAGCCGGTCTACGGCATGCCCGACCCGATCATTTTCTTAGGGCAAGGCCGGCCGTTCGGCGTGCCGATGCCGGTCTTCATCTTCATCGCAGTCGCCATCATCGCGCATTTCGTGCTCGCCTTCACGCGCTTCGGCAAATACGCGCAGGTGATCGGCGACAACGAAGGTGCGGCGCGCGCCATGGGCATCCGGGTCGAGCGCCACCGCATCGCACTCTATGTCGTGTCGGGCCTGCTCGCCGGCCTCGCCGGACTCTTGTTCCTGGCGCGGGTGAACTCCGGCGATCCGACCGCCGGACTCAATTACGAGCTGACCGCCATCACGGCCGCGATCCTCGGCGGCACCAACCTGTTCGGCGGCCGCGCCAGCGTGCTCGGCACCCTGATTGGCGCGCTGGTCATGGGCGTGCTGCAGAACGGGCTCAACCTGCTCGCCGTCTCCTCCTTCTACCAGCAGATGGCGATCGGCGCGGTGCTGGTGCTGGCGGTGTGGCTGGACCAGGTCAACCGGGCGCGAGGTCAGCGATGAGCCTGCTCGAGCTCGACGGCATCAAGAAGCATTTCGGGCCGGTGCAGGTCCTGCTCGGCGTCGACCTCAAGATCGATGCCGGGGAAGTGGTGGCTCTGGTCGGCGACAACGGCGCCGGCAAGTCGACCCTGATGAAGATCATCACCGGCATCCACAAGCCGGACGGCGGCGCCATTCGCTTCGACGGCGCCGACATCAGTGGCCATTCGCCGGGCGAGATCCGCGAGCGCGGCATCGAGATGATCTACCAGGATCTCGCCCTTGCCCGCATGCAGGACGTCGCCTCCAACATCTTCCTCGGCCGCGAGCCGACCAGGAAGCTGCTCGGCCTGCCGATCCGCATGATCGACCGCGCCCGCATCGAGCAGGAAGCCGAAGCGATGATCAGGAAGCTCGGCGCCCGCGTGCCCTCGGTGCGGCACCCGGTCGGCAAGCTCTCCGGCGGGCAGCAGCAATCGGTCGCCATCGCCCGCGCCCTCACCTTCAACCCCAAGCTCGTCATCATGGACGAGCCGACCGCCGCCCTCGCGGTGCGCGAGGTCGAGCACGTGCTGGACCTGATCCGTGAATTGAAGCGTCAGAAGATCGCCACCATCCTGATCAGCCACCGCCTGACCGACGTGTTCGCCGTCTGCGACCGCGTGGTCGCGCTGCGCCACGGCCGCGTGGTCAGCGACGAGGCGATCGCCAACACCAGCATGAACGCGGTGGTTGCCCACATCGTGGGTGCGGCTTAGCCTGATCTATCGCGCAGAAAACGCTGCCCGGAGGGGTGACAAATTCCTCCGCGCTGCCAATCTATTTTCTGCTGCTCTCCCATAATCCGGAAAAAGACCAATGGCTCAACAAACCCATATTCGCCTCAACCACGGCATCGATATTCCCCAGATCGGGCTTGGCGTCTGGCAGGTGGAGAACCGGGACGCGCCCAAGGTGGTGAAGGCCGCGATTGACGCCGGCTACCGCTCCATCGACACCGCCGCGATCTACGGCAACGAAGAGGGCGTCGGCGCCGGCATCCGGGCCGCCGGCGTGCCGCGCAACCAGCTTTTCATCACCACCAAGCTGTGGAACGACCGGCACGGCGCCGGCAACACCTTCAAGGCGTTCGACGAGAGCCTGAAGAAGCTGCAGATCGACTATCTCGACCTCTTCCTCATCCACTGGCCGACCCCGCGCGTCAATCTCTATGTCGAGACCTGGGCCGCTTTGCGGGAGATCAGGCAGAGCGGCCGCGCCAGGGCGGTCGGCGTCTCCAATTTCAAGGTCCCGCATCTTGAGCGCCTGATCGGCGAGACCGGCATCGCGCCCGCGATCAACCAGATCGAGCTGCACCCGCGTTTCCAGCAGAAAGCGCAGCGCGAGTTCCATGCCAAGCACAACATCGTCACCGAATCCTGGAGTCCCCTGGGCCAGGGCCGCGTGATGAAGGACCCGCTGATCGCCGGCATCGCCCAGAAGCACGGCCGCACACCGGCCCAGGTCGCGCTGCGCTGGCACATCCAGAACGGACTGGTCGCGATCCCGAAATCGGTCACGCCGGCGCGCATCGTCGAGAATTTCCAGGTGTTCGACTTCGAGCTGACCGAAGACGAGATGGAAAAGATCGGCACGCTCGACAACAATCGCGGCCGCATCGGCCCAGACCCGGATCTCTTTACCTAGAGGAGCCTCTCATGGACTACGTCAGGCTCGGCAAGACCGGCCTCAAGGTTTCGCGCATCTGCCTCGGTTGCATGACCTATGGCGTGCCGGAACGCGGCTCGCACGGGTGGACGCTCAGCGAAGAGGCCAGCCGTCCGCTCATCAAGCAGGCGCTCGAGCTCGGCATCAATTTCATCGACACCGCCAACACCTACTCCGACGGCACCAGCGAGGAGATCGTCGGCCGCGCCCTGCGCGACTTCGCCAGGCGCGAGGAGATCGTGCTGGCAACCAAGGTCTACATGAGGATGCGACCCGGACCGAACGGCGGCGGTCTCTCGCGCAAGGCGATCTTCAACGAGATCGATGCCAGCCTGAAGCGCCTCGGCACCGACTATGTCGACCTCTACCAGATCCACCGCTGGGACTACGACACGCCGATCGAGGAGACGCT
>DATFDU010000374.1:0-2357 GCA_035251915.1 Dongiaceae bacterium
CGGCCTTCGCCGTCCAGCAGGATGCGATAGCTGATGACGGGCTCGGTCACGTTCTTGACCGCCTGCTGGCCGAGATGCTCGAACCCGACCGACAGCTTGTTGCGCACCAGATCGTAGACCGTGCCGGAGATCAGGATGCCACCGGGTTCGGCCAGCTCCTGCAGCCGCGCCGCGATGTTGACGCCCTCGCCATAGAGATCGTCATTCTCCACCATCACGTCGCCGAGGTTGATGCCGATGCGGAACCACATCTGCTCGGCCTCCGGCAGCTCGCGGTTGCGCCCCGCCAGTTCGCGCTGCACCTCGATTGCGCATTGCACGGCTTCCACCACGCTGGAGAACTCGGCGATCACCGCGTCGCCCCAGGTGTTGATGGTGCGGCCGTCATGCCGCTCGACCAGCGCATCCATCGCGGCACGATACTGCCGCAGCGTGCCGATGGTACGGGTCTCGTCGCTTTCCATCAGGCGCGCATAGCTCTTGACGTCGGCGCACAGAATCGACGTCAAACGCCGCTTGACCTTGGTGGTCATCGTCAACCTCGTATGGGAGGCCGGCGCCGGCGCCGGCTCGCGAACAATTTCCGTCATCAATAACCTGCACATTATGAATTGCGGCGGTCGTCCCGCCTACAAAATTCGCGTTGAAGCCGCCGCTACCACAGGCTCTTGCCGTCCACGATCTCGACCGGCACGGCGTCAAGGTCGAAATCGTCCAGCAGCCTGGCATTGATCCCGATGCTCGGTCGCGAGAAATCGGGCTTGCCGTCGACCCATTCGACGAGGTCGCTGTAGGTTCCGCACCCGCAGACAGCGCAATGATGATGTTCCGCCGTGTAGCTGCGCCACTGGTAAGTCGATACGCGGTCGCGTGCGGTCACCAGTCGGAAATCGGCGGGCTCGTAGTATGCCCACAACATGCCACGCTTGGCGCAGAAGGAGCAGGTGCAGCGTACGACTTTGGTCGGCGCAGCATCGAGTTCGAACTGGGTTGCTCCACAATGGCAACTTCCTTTGATGGCCATGGCAGCCTCCTTTTCCGATCGCCATCAGCAGAACAGCTCGAACTGCCGGTCCGGCTCCTTCGGGGCGGCGAAGCGCGTGCAATCGAGGTCGTATTCGCGCTTGTCGAGGCCGTGACGCCGCGCCGCCGTCTCCACCCGGAGCCGGATCATGTCGGCATAGGGGCCTTCGCCCTTCATGCGCTTGCCCCACTCGCTGCGATAGGCGATGCCGCCATGGCACTGGCTGATCAGGCTCATCGCGTGCTTGGCCTTGCCGGGGAAATGGGCGAACAACCATTCGACGAACAGATCCTTGATCTCCAGCGGCAGGCGCACGAGCGTCCAGTTGACCCACTCGGCGCCGGCCGCGGCGGCCGCCTCGATGATGGCTTCGATCTCGTGGTCGGTGATCGCCGGGATGATCGGCGCCACCGAAACCGCAACCGGCACGCCGGCGTCGCTCAAGCGCTTGATCGCGTCGAGCCGGTTGGACGGCGTGGAGGCGCGCGGCTCCAGCTTGCGTGACAGATCGCGATCGAGGCTGGTGACCGACATCGAGACCATGATGAGGTCGCGCTGCGCCATGTCGGCGATCAGCTCGATGTCGTCCAGCACCCGCGCGCTCTTGGTGGTGATGCCGACCGGATGGTTGAAGTCGCTCAGCACCTTGAGGACGCTGCGCGTGATGCGGTACTGCCGCTCGATCGGCTGATAGACATCGGTGACGGCGCCGAGGGCCAGCACGTCCGGCTTATAGCCGGGCTTGCGCAGTTCCTTTGCCAGCAGCTTCGCCGCGTCGGGCTTGGCGAACAGCTTGCTCTCGAAGTCGAGACCTGGCGACAGGCCGAGATAGGCGTGGGTCGGTCGCGCGAAGCAGTAGATGCAGCCATGCTCGCAGCCGCGATAGGTGTTGACCGAGCGATCGAACGGCACGTCCGGCGACTGGTTGTGCGCCATGATGGTGCGGGTGGAATCGAACGCGACCCTGGTTGCGAGCGAGGGGGGTTCGTCATCCGGATCGCCGCTCGCCAGCACGGTCGGCCGGCTCCAGCCGTCGTCCTCGAGCGGCCGCTCCCCCAGCTCGTAGCGTCCTGGCCGGTTGGTGACCGCGCCGCGGCCCTTCATCGCCTGGCTGGGCAATGTCGGGTCGGGGACCAAAGGCAGGTCCAGGTCGGGATCGGGTTTCGGCATGGCCACATCTTGCCCCGAATTAGAGAACAAATGAAGAACAAATCTTTGCGGTAATGCGTTACGCATTACGCGGCGGATTTCGTGACGGATCGGAACCCTGCGGAGGCCGGCCCCGTTGGTCCTGAGACGGCCCGGCAGGGCAAACCCGAAGTGCGGGCCGAGA
>DATFDU010000375.1:0-2661 GCA_035251915.1 Dongiaceae bacterium
CAACATTGTCGGGAAGACGAAGAACCCCAGCGGCAGAGAGAGCTTCACCGGGAGAGCCTGGGCCTTGGTCTCGGCCCGCAGCATGCGCCGGATGCGCATGTCGTCGGAATAGATCCGCAGGGCATCCGCGATGCTGGTGCCGAGCTCCTCGGACTGCAGCAACAGCGTCACCATCGACCTGACGTCGTCCACACCCATGCGATCCGCCAGGTTGTGCAGCGCGTCCGCCCGCGTCCCGCCCGCCCGCAGCTCGTGGGACATCATCGCGAAATTCTCGGCGATCGCCGGGTGGGCGTGGCCGATCTCCTGGCCGACGCGATTGATGGCAGCATCCAGGCTGAGTCCGGCCTCGACGCAGACCACCAGCAGATCGAGGGCATCGGGGAAGCCATCCTGGTACTGGCGCTGCAAGGACCGCGTGCGCAGGGCAATCCAGAGATCAGGGAAGTAGAAGGCGCTTGCGGCACCGACGAGACCGACGACCGGCACGATCTGATCGGGGATGCGTGTGGAGATCACCGGCGCTGCGATTGCGAACAAGGCTATGAACAAGAGCGCCAGGCCCACGCGTGCGGCATAGTAAAATCCGATGGCGGAGGGCCGATAGAAGCCTGCGCACACCAGCCGGCGTCGCAGGGTGGAGATCTTCGCCATGTCCGTGGGAACGAAATGTCGCACGATCGGCGAGAAAGCCGGCGGCACGCGCGATGCTTCTTCAAGAAAGCTGAGGGATTCTGTGCGGCCGCTCGGGCGCTCGGCAATCGCGCCGGCGCTGATACGTCGCCGCACCGAACTGCCGCTCGACCACAATGCGCTGACGCCATAGACCGCCAGTGCCACGGCCAGGAAAACCGTCGTCAGAAAGCCGAGGCCAATCGCGTCGCCGCTGGCGATGCCGAGCGTTTCAAGCAGGCTGTTCATGCGTCGCACCGGCTAGACACGGAAATTCACCATCCGATACATGACGATGATGCCGAGCACCATCAGCGTGAAGCCTACCCCCAGGATGGGCCAGAAGAACGGATCTGCCGATACCGCCGAGTAATAGCTCGGCCGGACCAGGTTGATGAGGCCGATCAGGATGAACGGCAGCACCGACAGCAAGCCGGCAGAGAACCTGCCCTCCGCCGAGAGGGCGCGGATCTTGGCGCGCATCGTCGCCCGCTCACGGATGACGCGGGACAGGCCGTTCAACACCTCCGCGAGGTTGCCGCCGACCTGCATCTGGATCATCACGGCGACGACCAGGAACCGCAGGTCACCCAATCCGACGCGCCGCGCCATGTTCGACAACGCATCATCCAGGTTGAGGCCATAGGTCATCTCGTCCACAACCAGGCCGAACTCTGTCGCGATCGGGTCGCGCATCTCCCGCGCCACCATGGTGAGAGAGGTGGGCACCGGATGTCCCGCGCGCAGGCTGCGCACGACGATATCGATGGCGTCCGGCAATTGCCGCGTCATTTCCTTCAGGCGAATGCGTCGGTTAATGATCAGCACCAGCAGCGGTCCAGCAACGCCCAAACCCACGGCACCCAGTCCGGCGACCACGCCCGACCTGAAGACGAACATCGCGACCAGCGCGGCGGTGACGCCGATTGCGACCATTAAGAGGAGGATGCGCTTCGGCGACAGGTTCACGCCGGACTGCGCGACCAGCAGGATGAACCACTCGACGGGATTGCTCGCCCGATCGCCAGCCGGCAGCGGCCGCTCGCGCTGCAGGCGCACCATGACATCCTCGCGCTTCGCACCGCCGACCAGCATGCGCAAGCGCCGGTTCGGCGACGTCGCGCCCCGGCCCGGGCCGCTCAGCAGATAGAACAGCCCCTCGACCAACAACAGGACGCTGAGGAAGATGGCGCCGTAGAAGAGGTATGTGACGTAGACTGACATCGCCTCTCCTCAGCCCAGAACGCGGTCCGGATCGAACGCCCGCAGCGGGACATCGATACCCCGCGCCTGGAGTTCCGGCATGAAGCGCGGCCGAATTCCCGTGGCGCGGAATTCGCCGTGAACGGTTCCGTCGGCATCGGTGCGCTTGCGCACGAAGCGGAAGATCTCCTGGAGCTGGACGACCTCGCCTTCCATGCCAGTGATCTCCGTCACGCTCACCAGCTTACGGCGGCCATCGCTCAGGCGCTGGAGCTGGAGGACGACATGCAGCGCAGAGGCGATCTGCGTCCGCATCGACCGCGCGGAAAGATCGAGGTCCGCCATGCCGATCATCTGCTCCAGGCGGCTCAGGGCATCGCGCGGGGTGTTGGCGTGCACGGTGGTCATCGACCCCTCGTGGCCGGTGTTCATCGCCTGCAGCATGTCGAACGCCTCGCCGCCGCGCACCTCGCCGACGATGATCCGGTCGGGGCGCATGCGCAGCGCGTTCTTCACCAGCTCGCGCTGGCGGATCTCGCCGCGGCCCTCGACGTTCGGCGGCCTGGTTTCCATGCGGGCGACGTGAATCTGCTGCAGCTGCAGCTCGGCCGCATCCTCGATGGTGATGATGCGTTCCCGCCCGTCGATATGGCGCGACAACGCATTCAGCATGGTGGTCTTGCCCGAGCCGGTTCCGCCGGAGATCAGGACATTGAGCTTGCACTGCACGATGCCGCGCAGCACGGCCATGACCTCGTCGGTGATGGTCCCGTTGGTGACCAGGCT
>DATFDU010000376.1:0-6986 GCA_035251915.1 Dongiaceae bacterium
GGATGGGCCAGGGGACAATCTGCCCCCGCTGCGCGAGGTCATCGCGAAATACGACCTCGCGGCGCGCCGGGCGCTCGGCCAGAACTTCCTGCTCGACCTCAACCTCACGGGCAAGATCGCGCGCGCGGCCGGCGATATCGCCACCGGCACCATCATCGAGATCGGCCCCGGCCCCGGCGGCCTCACCCGCGCGCTGCTGGCGCATGGCGCACGCGCCGTGATCGCGATCGAGCGCGACCACCGGTGCCTCGGCGCCCTGGCGGAGATCGCGGCGGCCTATCCCGGCCATCTCACCATCATCGAGGCCGATGCCCTCGCCATCGATTGCGCCAAGCTTGGCGACGCGCCGCGCCGCATCGTCGCCAACCTGCCCTACAACATCGCGACGCCCCTCATCATCAAATGGATGCAGCAAGGCACCGCTTTCGCTTCGCTGACCGTGATGGTGCAAAAGGAAGTCGCCGATCGGATGATCGCCAAGCCGCGTCGCCTGTTCGACCTGCCGCCCCGCGCCTTCGTCCCGCCGCCCAAGGTCACCTCGACGGTGATCGAGCTCCTGCCATTGCCGGAACCCCCCTTTCCCGCGCGCCTCTTCGACCTGGAGCGCGTGACGCAAGCCGCCTTCGGCCAACGCCGCAAGATGCTGCGCCAATCGCTCCGCTCGCTCGGCGGAGATACGGAAGCGTTGATGGCGGCAGCGGAGATCACGCCGACGGCAAGGGCGGAGGAGCTGACTATCGCGCAGTTTGCAGCGCTGGCGCGCGCACTGGAGAAAATGCGGACGTAGGGCGTCTTCTTGAGTGCCGCCCCTCTACTGTCATCCCGGCCGAGCGCAGCGAGAGCCGGGACCCATAATGACTCGCCGCGTCGCTGATATAGATCGAATAGGCCCCGGGTCACGCCGCTTGCGCGGCCTGCCCGGGATGACAGCAAGAGTGTGCTACGTCCCCTCGCGCAGCCCCTTCACGAACTCCGCCAGTCCCACCTGCCGGTAGCGCTTCAGGCGCTCCGCCAGCAGGATGGCGCGCACGCGCTGGATGCTGACCTCGAGGTCGTCGTTGACGATGATGTAGTCGTATTCCGCCCAGTGGCTCATCTCGTCGGCGGCCTTGGCCATGCGGCGCGCCACCACTTCGGCGCTGTCCTGCGCGCGGGTCTTCAGGCGCTGCTCGAGCGCCGCGATGGTGGGCGGCAATATGAAGACGCTGACCAGGTCCGCCCGCGCGCTCTGCGCCAATTGTTGCGTGCCCTGCCAGTCGATGTCGAACAGCACGTCGCGCCCCGCCGCCAGCGACTGTTCCACCGCGGCGCGCGGGGTGCCGTACTGGTGATCGAACACCTTGGCATGCTCGAGGAACGCGCCCTCCGCGACCATGCGGTCGAAGCTGGCCTGGTTGACGAAGTGGTAGTCGGCGCCATCCCGCTCGCCCGGGCGCATCGGCCGCGTGGTGGCAGAAATCGAGAGCACGAGGTCCGGCTCGATGTCGAGCAGCCGGCGCGAGATCGTGGTCTTGCCGGCGCCCGAAGGCGACGACAGCACGAGCATCAGCCCGCGACGGCGGATCTGCACCGGTCCAGACGGCCTTGCCCCCTCCAGCGTCATCCTGCGCGGCCCCCGCTATTCGATGTTCTGCGCCTGCTCGCGCAGCTGCTCGATGGCTGCCTTAAGCTCGATGCCGAGGTTGGTCAAGGCCAGATCATCCGCCTTGGAGCAGAGCGTGTTGGCTTCGCGATTGAACTCCTGGCACAGGAAATCGAGCTTGCGCCCGATCGCGCCGCCCTGGTCGAGCAGCGCGCGCACCGCTGCGACATGGGCGCCCAGCCGGTCCAGCTCCTCGCGCACATCCGCCTTGCCGGCCAGCATCGCCACCTCCTGCGCCAGCCGCTCTTCCGGCACCGCGACATTGGGCGGCATCAGCTCGGCGATCTGCTTGGCGAGCCGCTCCCGGATCGCGGCCGGCTGCGCGGCGGCGCTGTTGGCTGCCGCCTTGCTCAGCCGCTCGATCTCGGCGAGATGCTGGCGCATGATGGCCTCGAGCTTCTTGCCCTCCTCCAGCCGCGCCTGCTGCAGCTCCTTGAGGCAGGCAACGAAATCCGCCTGCATGGCTTGGACGCGCTTCTCCGCCACCTCCGGCGCGACCTCCGGCTCCTCGACCTCCAGCACGCCCTTGAGGCCGATGAGGCCGTCGAGCCGCGGCGGCGCCGCGTCGATCTTGCCCTTGAGTCCGTCGAGCAGGCCGGCGAGCTGCGCCAGCGCCGCCTCGTTGATCCGGAAGGTCGGCACCGTCTGCTTGTCGTCGGCGGTCAGCGTGATGTTGATGTTGCCGCGCTTCAGCCGCTCGGCGCAGGCGGCGCGCACGAAGCCGTCCAGCGCGCCATCCAGGCCGTTGGGGTAACGGCACCGCAGCTCGAGATTGCGGCCATTGACGCATTTCAGCTCCCATGCCCACAGGAAGTCCTCGACCGACCCCTGGCGGCGCGCGAATCCGGTCATGCTGGCAATGGTCACGCTGGTCCCTTTCGATGGCGGCCGCGGCATCTTCCGGCATGACGCCGCCTCTGGCAAGGTGAGGCTCTCCGGGGGATTCCATGCCGATCGACGCACCAACGCACATTCTCATCACCGGCGCCAGCTCCGGCATCGGCGCCGCGCTCGCCGCCGCCTACGCGCGGCCGGGTGCGCATCTGTCGCTGGGCGGCCGCAACCAGGAACGGCTCGCCCAGGTCGCGGCCGCAGTCGCTGCGCGCGGCGCCACCAGCACCGTCGCCACGATCGACGTGCGCGATGCGGCCAGCGTGGCGGCGTGGATCGCCGCAGCGGACGAGCGTGCGCCGCTCGACCTCGTCATCGCCAACGCCGGCATTTCCGGCGGCACCCATGGCGGCCCCGAAACACCGGAGCAGACGCGCGCGATCTTCGCGATCAACCTTGACGGCGTGCTGAACGTGGTGCTGCCGACAGTCACGCGCATGGCCGCGCGCGGCCGCGGGCAGATCGCCATCATCTCCTCTCTCGCCGGCTATCGCGGCCTGCCCGGCGCGCCGGCCTACAGCGGCAGCAAGGCCGCGGTGCGGGCGTGGGGCGAAGGCCTGCGCGGCGATCTCCTGCCGCAGGGCGTCAAGGTCAACGTGGTGATGCCGGGCTTTATCAAGACCCCGATGACCGACGCCAACCGCTTCTCGATGCCGTTCCTGATGTCGGCAGAGAAGGCGGCGGCGATCATCCAGCGCGGCCTCGCCGCCGACCGCGCCCGCATCGCGTTCCCGTTCCCGACCGCTTTCGTCGCCTGGCTCATGGGCGCGCTCTCGCCCGCGATTGTCGATCCACTGTTGCGCAGGCTGCCGAAGAAGGATTGAGGGCACTGGTGATGGCAACGCCGATCTCCCAACCCGCGGAACATGCCCTTCCCCCCTCGCGGGGGAAGGATACGGAGCCTTGGCGAGGCAGAGCCGAGCCTAGGCGGAGTTGGATGAGGGGGCCGCGTCGGGAGGCGCGCAACGCGCCAGCGCTGTCATGATGACGCGATAGACACCGTCCCGGTTGGCGAGGACATCGGTGTTCCAGAGCCGCAGCACGCGAAATCCCTGTGACTGCAGATACGCATCCCGTCTCTGGTCACTTTCGGACTCGTAGTGCTGCCCGCCGTCCACTTCGATGACCAAGCGCGCCCCGAAGCCGACAAAGTCTACGATGTAGCGGTCAATCGGCTCCTGCCTGCGGAAGCGCCAGCCATCCATCCGCCGGTCGCGCAAGAGGCGCCACAGCGCACGCTCAGCATCAGTCATGTCCTTGCGCAGTCTGCGTGCGTGCTTGAGGGAGGTGCTTGGCTCTCGTGCCATGTTGTCAAGCTACCGCTCATCCATCGGCGTGGAAACAGCGCTTGCGCGCTGCGCGCCTCTCGGCGCGGCCCCCTCATCCAACTTCGCCTAGGCTCGGCTGCGCCTTGTCTGGTCAAATGCGAAGCGCGATGCCCTACTGCGTCTGCTGTGCCTTCCTGATCTTGCGCCAGGCGGCGACGTTCTTGTTGTGCTCGTCGAGCGTCGCGGCGAAGGCGTGGCCGCCGGTGCCGTCGGCGACGAAATAGAGCTCCTTGTGCGACATCGGATGCATCACCGCATGCAGCGCGTCGCGCCCCGGATTGGCGATCGGGCCTGGCGGAATGCCCTTCACCAGATAGGTGTTGTACGGGCTGTCGACCTTGAGGTCGTCATAGGTGAGCCCGCGGCCCAGCTTGCGCGTGCCGAGGGTGACCGCGAAGATCACGGTCGGGTCCGACTGCAGCGGCATGCCCTTCTTGAGGCGGTTGTAGAATACGCCGGCGATGCGCGCCCGCTCGTCGGCCTGGGCGGTTTCCTTCTCCACCACCGAGGCCAGCGCGACTGCCTCCTCCGGCGTCTTCACCAGGATGCTGCGGTCGCGCTTCTCCCACTCCTCGGCCAGCGCCTTGCTCATGCCCTCGCGCATGCGCGCGATGATCGAGGCGCGGCTTTCCCCGCGCAGGAACCTATAGGTCTCCGGCAGCAGCGTGCCTTCCGCCGGCCGCTCCGGCGGCAGCGGCCCGTCCAGCAGCGGCGCAGCGGAGACCAGTTCCAGCACCTCGCGCACCGTCAGCCCTTCCGGGATGGTGAGGCGGTGGGTGATCGACTTGCCGGCGATCATGATGCCCATGGCGCCGCTGGCGCTGATGCCCTTGGGAAACACGTATTCGCCGGCGATCAGCGGTTTGTTGCTGGACAGCAGCCGCACGCCGAGCTGAAAGATGCGGGTATCCTCGATCACGTTCTCGGTCTTGAGGATGCCGGCGATCTCGGCGACGCCGCTGCCCTTGGGGATCACCAGCGTCTTGTCCACGTTCGACGGTCCGGGGCCGGTGAAGCTGGCGTAGAGATAGTAGGAAACGCCCGCCGCCGCGATCACGGCGACAGCGATGAGCGTGTAGAGGTAGCTGAGGAGCCGGCGCATCGCCTGTTCGCTCCCCTGGCCGCGCGGCTATTGGACCGGGGTGAAGATCAGGCTGGCGTTGGTGCCGCCGAACCCGAACGAATTCGACAAGGCAGCACGGATCTTGCGCGGCTTGGCCTGCTTCGGCGCGAGGTCGATATCGCAGCCTTCCGACGGATTGTCGAGATTGAGGGTCGGCGGCGCCACCTGGTCGCGGATCGCGAGGATGGAGAAGATCGCCTCCACCGCGCCCGCCGCCCCCAGCAGGTGCCCGGTCGCCGACTTGGTCGAGGACATGGTGAGCTTGTAGGCGTGATCGCCGAACAGGCGCTTCACCGAGCCCAGCTCGATCTCGTCGCCGAGCGGCGTCGAGGTGCCGTGCGCATTGACATAGTCGATGTCGCCGACATTCATCTCGGCGCGCTTCAGCGCCATCTGCATGCAGCGATAGCCGCCGTCGCCGGTCTCCGACGGCGCTGTGATGTGGTAGGCGTCGCCCGACAGGCCGTAGCCCTTGATCTCGGCATAGATCTTGGCGCCGCGCTTCCTGGCGTGCTCCAGCTCTTCCAGCACGACGACGCCGGAGCCTTCGCCCATCACGAAGCCGTCGCGGTCCTTGTCCCATGGGCGCGAGGCCGCAGTCGGCCGATCGTTGAAGCCGGTCGAAAGCGCGCGCGAGGCGCAGAAGCCGGCGATGCCGAGGCGGCTGATGGTCGATTCCGTGCCGCCTGCCACCATCACGTCGGCGTCGCCCAGCGCGATCAGGCGCCCGGCATCGCCCAGCGCGTGGCTGCCGGTCGCGCAGGCCGTCACCACCGAGTGGTTGGGGCCGCGGAAGCCGTATTTGATCGAGACATGGCCGGAGGCGAGGTTGATCAGGCAGGACGGGATGAAGAACGGCGAGATGCGCCGCGGCCCCTTTTCCTTGAGCGTGATCGACGCCTCGTAGATCCCCTGCAATCCGCCGATGCCGGACCCGATCAGGACGCCGGTGCGGCTCTGGCCTTCCTCGTCGGTCGGCTTCCAGCCGGAATCCTCGACCGCCTGCTGCGCCGCCGCCATCGCCATGACGATGAAGGTGTCCATCTTCTTCTGGTCTTTGGGCGGCACGTAGTCGTCGGCGTTGAACTTGCCCGACGCGGTGTCGCCGCGCGGCACTTCGCCCGCGACCTTGCACGGCAGGTCGGTCACGTCGACGGACTGCACGCCGTTGATGCCGGACTCGGCCTTCAGCAGGCGATTCCAGACATTCTCGACGCCCACGCCCAACGGCGAGACGATGCCCATTCCGGTGACGACGACACGACGCATGCTCTATCCTGCCAATTCAGGGATGCGCGAGGATCGCGCCGACTGCGCTGATCCGTCCAGGATCCGAAGCGCGATCGCTAGCTCGCCTTCGACTTGATGTATTCGATGGCATCCTTGACGGTCTGGATCTTTTCGGCGGCATCGTCGGGAATCTCGCAGCCGAACTCTTCTTCGAACGCCATCACGAGCTCGACCGTATCCAGGCTGTCCGCGCCCAGATCGTCGATGAAGGACGCAGTGTCGGTGACCTTGGCTTCCTCGACACCGAGGTGCTCGATCACGATCTTCTTAACCCGTTCGGCAATGTCGCTCATCGCTGTTCCCTTTTTTTGATCACCGTCCCCCGTCCGGAGCCGGTCCAAGGATGGTTGGGCCATTTTGGCCGCACAGTGCCACCGCGCCTAGGCTCGTTGTGAGAGTGGCCTCGCGCGGCAGCGTCGGGGTCACTTAACATAGTTTGCCCGGCTTTGGCCAGAGCCGGGGTCTTCTCCGAAAAGCGCAATCAAATCATGGCCATGCCGCCGTTGACATGGATCGTCTGGCCGGTCACGTAGGCGGCCTCCGGGCTGGCCAGATAGACCACCGCGGCGGCGATCTCGTCCGACTGGCCGAGCCTGCCCGCCGGAATTGCCGTCATGATCCGTGCCTTCTGGTCGTCGTTCAACGCGCCGGTCATCTGGGTCTCGATGAAACCGGGGGCCACGCAATTCACCGTGATGCCGCGGCTCGCCAC
>DATFDU010000377.1:0-5052 GCA_035251915.1 Dongiaceae bacterium
TCCGATCGCCAATGCCACACGCCCACTGTTCTCTGTCTTCTGATCTCTGTTCTCTGATTCCGCGGGGTGGAGCAGCCCGGTAGCTCGTCAGGCTCATAACCTGAAGGTCAGAGGTTCAAATCCTCTCCCCGCAACCATTCAGACGCCCAGACCCCACCGGCCTGGGCGTTTTGCTTTGTGCTTATCTGGAGCCGTCGATCGGCGGAGCGCGTCGCGCGCCCAACGCAGACGCGCATTTCCTTGATGCCTGGCGATTTAGTCAGCGCGCCAACTGCACGGCGCGTGTTGGCGTAAGCGATCTGTAAGCAACAAGGGGCGATCATCCCCTTCCATAAACTCAAGGCATTCTCCGACCTATTCACGCCAGCGGGAAGTTCCCGTGGGCGGCGAAGCTTACATGTCTCATGGCGGCGCAGTGGAGGATCATTCGATGCCTGATCGTACTGTTCCGACGTCAGATCGCCTTGCTCACGCGCCGTGGCATACGCGCCGCGCGGTTGCGCAGAAAGGAACTCAGTCGACCCCTCTTGGTCGCGCGCTGACCGTGCGGCAGCGCGCTACCGTGACGGACCAGGCCTTCGCGTACATTCGTGCAGTCGCCCTCGAGTACAGGCAGGCGATCGAGGCGGCGAACCGCTATGAACAACTCAGACTCAAGCGGCGCGCTTGCGACGACCCCGATGCGCATCCCGCTCGCCGGGTTTACCTGGAGTTCTACTCCGGCAAATAGGACGGTTGGCGAACTCCGAAGGAACCTCAGTGGTCAAATAGCGCCACGGAGGAGTCGACGACGCTTTCGCTCGCCCCTTCGAATCAGCTCCTCCCAAGTTCGCAGGCCGTCTCAGGTGTCGGAGCATTCGACGCCGCACCTATCGCCGTGGCGTCCGCGCGCAGGACGGAAAGGAACCGTACCCGTCTGCAGGCTGTTGCCACCATACGGGCGGGACGATCGCCAGGATTCACCGAATTGTCGCGCGGGCGTCATCGTCACCGCCGGGTCGTCCGAACAATCGGGCTGTGGATTGCATCCGCAAGGAGACTGCTCGATGACACGCGTCCGCTCCCTTCCGATCGCCGCTCTGATCTTCGCAGCACTGCCGGCACTGGCCGAGGAAACCGGCCCGCTGACGGGATCGTCTGAGCTGATCCAGCGCTTCCAGATCAAGGAAGCGCGCCAGGGCGTCGGTGTCGACGCCGACGCGTTCTACGCCGTCGACAACACCGTCATCGCCAAATACGACAAGAACACCGGCACGCTCATCGCCAAGTGGGAGGGCGCCGCGGACGACCCGGTCATCCACCTCGACAGCGCGGCCGTGGTCGACGGCAAGCTGTATGCCGCGCATTCCAACTATCCGGCCTGGCCGATGACCAGTTCGGTCGAGGTCTGGGACGCGGCGACGATGAAGCACATCGAAAGCCACAGCCTCGGCGTCGAGCGCGGCTCGCTCACCTGGCTCGACCGCGATGCCAACGGCATCTGGTGGGGCACCTTCGCAAACTACAACCGCGTCTTGGACAAGAACCCGATCGCCTACGGCAGCAAGTTCAACACCCAGCTCGTCCGCTTCGACGCCGATTGGCGCGTGACGGAGACCTGGGTGTTTCCCGACGCTCTGGTCGAGAGGTTTGGCGACATGAGCAATTCCGGCGGCGCCTGGGGACCGGATGGCAGGCTCTACATCACCGGGCACGACAATGCCGAGCTCTATGTCGTGGCGCTGCCGACGATCGGCTCCGAGCTGAAATGGGTCGGCACCGTCCCCGCGGAGATCGCGGGCCAGGGCTTCGCGTTCGATCACAGCCAGCCGGGCGTGATCTACGGCATCATCCGCAAGCAAGACGGCAGCGAAGTCACCGTCAGCCGCATCACGCCGCCGGCGGTCAACTGAGTTGCCGCCGGATTTCGCCCGGGCTGCGTCCATAGGTCGCAGCCCGGTGTGATCTGCGTCATCGTGAATTGCAGCCTGGGTTTGCCCGGAACGGGTCGGCATTGCAAGTTGCCCCCGCCTCGGGCATGACCAATGCCTCGCCGGGGCAACGCAGGGGCTGCTTTCTTTGCACCACGAATCATCCCTCATCACGATTCTCGCGATGGGATTCGTGCTGGCGTTCGCCCTTGGCTTCGTCGCCATACGCCTCCGGCTTCCGCCGATCGTCGGTTACCTCGTTGCCGGCATCCTGATCGGCCCTTTCACGCCCGGTATTGTGGCTGACATCGCTTTGGCGGGGCAGCTGGCCGAAATCGGTGTGATCCTGCTGATGTTCGGTGTCGGCCTGCATTTTTCGGCCGCCGATCTGATGGCGGTCCGCTGGATCGCCATTCCCGGCGCCGTGGCGCAGATCGTCATCGCGACCGCCATCGGTGCGGCCATGGCAATGATATGGGGCTGGCCGCTCGGCGCCGGGCTGGTCTTCGGGCTGGCCCTGTCGGTCGCCAGCACCGTGGTGCTGCTGCGCGCCCTCGATGAACGCAACGCGGTCGGAACCGTCAACGGCCGGATCGCGGTGGGCTGGCTGATCGTCGAGGATCTTGCCATGGTCCTGGCGCTGGTCCTTCTGCCTGCACTTGCCGAGGTTCTCGGTGGGCGTGCCGACGCGACCGCCATGTCCATGCCCGCGCTGCTGACGGATCTGGGTCTCACCTTCGGCAAGGTCATCCTGTTCGTCGCGATCGTGATGGCAATCGGCCCGCGCGTGGTCCCTTGGCTGCTCTCGCAGGTGGCGCGCGTCGGATCGCGCGAGCTGTTCACGCTCGCGGTCCTCGCCATCGCCCTCGGCATCGCTTATGGGTCGGCGAAGCTGTTCGGCGTTTCCTTCGCGCTCGGCGCGTTCTTTGCCGGCTTGGTCCTCAGCGAATCGCGCTTCAGCCACAAGGCGGCGGCGGATTCGCTCCCCATGCAGGATGCCTTCGCCGTCCTGTTCTTCGTCTCGGTCGGCATGCTGTTCGATCCGTCGATCGTGACCCGGGAGCCGCTTGCCGTCCTCGCTGTCCTTGCCCTGATCGTCGTCGGCAAGTCGATCGCTGCCATCGTGATCGTGCTGGCGCTCGGCTACCCGATGTCGACCGCCCTGACGGTGGCGGCGAGCCTTGCCCAGATCGGCGAGTTCTCCTTCATCCTCGCCGGACTTGGGATCGCGCTTGGCCTGATGCCCACCGAAGGCCGGGATCTGATCCTGGCCGGCGCTCTGCTGTCGATCACCCTCAATCCGCTGGTCTTTGCCGCGGTCGACGCGCTGTTGCGCCGGACACGGGGCCGCGTCGAACAGGCCGAAGGTGGAATGGAACGCACAAGGCCGCGCTATCGGCAGCTGGAGGCCAAGCTGGCAGAGGTCAAGCACCGCGCCGAAGAGCGCGCGGCCAAGCTGCGGCTGGAAGCCCAGGAGCTGGCGAAGAAGTTTCCCCTGTTCGCGAACATGGATCCAGGCGCGCTCGAAGAGCTGCCGACCTATTTCCGGGCCAAGCGGGTCGCTCCCGGCGAGCGTCTGATCCGGGCGGGCGATCGGGCCGACGCGCTCTACTTCATCTCGAGCGGCGCGGTCGAGGTCTCGGTCGCGGCGCGCAAGATCCGCCTTGGCCCCGGCGATTTCTTCGGAGAGATGGGACTGCTCAGCGGCGAGCGGCGTTCCGCGGATGTGACGGCCGTCGACTACTGCGACCTGCTCATCCTCGACCAGCGGGACTTCAAGCAGTTCGTGGCCAAGTATCCGGCGCTTCGCGCTCAGCTTGACCAGATGGCCGCACAGCGGGCCGCCATGAACAGGCAACCGGCCGAATAGTCCTAGTTCCGCTTTGCAGCCGGCGTTGGCAGCAACGGCCGGAGCTCTTCCGGCACTTCGGCAAAGCTCGCGCTGGCGGTGGCACGTCCGCCATCGTCTTCCAGCTCGAAGACATAGCGGAACGAATCCGGTTGCGGAGCGGAATTCCCCGCCGGTGGCGAGCGCACGAACGACCTGGCGATCTCGGCGGTCGTCGCGTCGAGATCGCCGTCCGTCATGACCTTCGTGGGCTGGAAGGTCGGCAGCTGCCCGCCGACGCGGCGAATGGTCAGCCGCACGGCGCCGCTTCGGGACCATCATGCGACCAGCTTCTGCTGGGCGGTGAGGACACCGACCTCCATCCACGCTGTCTGGACCTTTTCCGCCGTGGCTCCATCATAGAAATCCCGCGCCACCGAGATCGTCTCGTAGGCGCATTTTGCGAAGTTGGCATTATCGCGCAATCGGTCGCAGAGCGCGATATACCAGATCTTGCCGGCAATCTCCCAGGCCGGCCTCCCGATTGCGACGGCGGCGCGGTAGAAGGCGTGGTTCGGAATCCCCGAATTCACGTGGACGCCGCCCCAGTCGCCGGCATCGGTGTTCGGCAGCTCCTTGTAGTCCTTCATATGATCGGGCTGCGGATCGCGTCCCAGCTCCGGATCGTCATAGGCCGTGCCCGGCGCCTTCATGTTGCGCAGGCTCATCTTGCGCAGCCTGGCCGGCTTGAACAGGCCGCTGCCGATGCTCCAGTCGGCCGATTTCGGGTCGCCGTCCTTGCCGTCCCACTGCCGCGCCAGCGCGCCGAACACATCGGAAAAATGCTCGTTCAGCGCACCGCTCTGCCGCTCGTATTTGAGCGCGGCTTCGTACTGCGTGATGCCGTGCGCGAGCTCGTGGCCGACCACGTCGCGCGCGATGGTGAAGCGGTTGAACAGCACGCCGTCGCCGTCGCCATAGACCATCTGGCGCCCGTTCCAGAACGCGTTGTCGTATCCGACATCCTCCTGCTCCTGATAGTGCACCGAGGAGATGAGCGGCAGGTTCTCGTTGTCGATCGAGGCCCGCCGATACACCTGCTCGAAAAACCGGAACACCATGCCGCTGTAGTCGTAGGCCTCGGTCACGGCAACGTCCTGCGTCTTGCGGCCCCCTTCCTTGCGCGCCAGGCGCTTCAGCAGGTCGGTGGTCTTCTCGCAATCGTAGATGCGGCGGTCCAGCTTGGGTTCCGGCGTTGCACCGGGCGCCCTGCGCCGCATGGACAGCACCGCCTTGCGCGCGATGCGCTGCTGC
>DATFDU010000378.1:0-3502 GCA_035251915.1 Dongiaceae bacterium
CGCTGGGCGACTACGCGAGCACTCGCTACAGCGAACTCGATCAGATCAACAAGGACAACGTCGGCGATCTGCAGGTCGCATGGACGTTCTCCACCGGCGTGCTGCGCGGTCATGAAGGCGGCCCGCTGGTGATCGGCAACATGATGTATGTCCATGCGCCGTTCCCCAACACCGTCTTCGCCCTCGATCTCAGCAAGGACGGGCAGATCGTCTGGAAGTACGAGCCGCAGCAGGATCCGAACGTCATCCCGGTGATGTGCTGCGACACCGTCAATCGCGGCGTTGCCTATGGCGACGGCAAGATCTTCCTGCACCAGGCCGATACCAAGCTGGTGGCGCTCGACGCCAAGACCGGCAAGGAGGTCTGGAGCGTGACGGACGGCGATCCGACCAAGGGCGAGACTGGAACCTCGGCGCCGATGGTCATCAAGGACAAGGTCCTGATTGGCAACAGCGGCGGCGAGTTCGGCGTGCTCGGCAAGGTGACCGCGTACAACATGAAGGACGGTTCGATTGCGTGGCGCGCCTTCTCCAACGGCCCGGATGACCAGATCCTGGTCGATCCGGAGAAGACCACCTCCCTCGGCAAGCCGATCGGCAAGGATTCCAGCCTGCAGAGCTGGGAAGGCGATCAGTGGAAGATCGGCGGCGGCACCACCTGGGGCTGGATGTCGTATGATCCGGAGCTCAACCTGGTATACTACGGCACCGGCAACCCCAGCACCTGGAACCCGGTGCAGCGGCCCGGCGACAACAAGTGGACGATGACGATCTTCGCACGCGACGCCGACACCGGCATGGCGAAGTGGGTCTATCAGATGACGCCGCACGACGAGTGGGATTATGACGGCGTCAACGAGATGATCCTCGTCGACCAGGAAATCGATGGCCAGGAGCGCAAGCTGCTCGTCCACTTCGATCGCAACGGCTTCGGCTACACGCTCGATCGCGACACCGGCGAACTGCTGGTGGCGGAGAAGTTTGATCCGGCGGTGAACTGGGCCACCAAGATCGACCTCGAGACCGGCTTGCCGGATCGCGTGAAGGAGTTCTCGACCGAAGCCAATGGCCAGGATGTGAACTCCAAGGGCATCTGCCCGGCCGCGCTTGGCAGCAAGGACCAGCAGCCAGCGGCCTACTCGCCGAAGACCGGCCTGTTCTACGTGCCGACCAACCACGTCTGCATGGACTACGAGCCGTTCAAGGTCGCCTACACTGCGGGCCAGCCGTACGTCGGCGCGACCCTCAGCATGTATCCGCCCGAGGGCGAGGACCATCTCGGCAACTTCATCGCCTGGGATGCGACCACCGGCAAGATCAAGTGGTCGCTGCCGGAGCCGTTCTCGGTCTGGAGCGGTGCGCTCGCGACCGCCGGCGACGTGGTGTTCTACGGCACGCTGGAAGGCTATCTGAAGGCGGTCGATGCCGAGACCGGCAAGGAGCTCTACAAGTTCAAGACTCCGTCGGGCATCATCGGCAACGTCAACACCTACGAGTATGACGGCAAGCAGTATATCGCAGTCCTGTCGGGCGTCGGCGGCTGGGCCGGCATCGGCATGGCGGCTGGCTTGACCGAGGACACCGCCGGCCTCGGCGCGGTGGGTGCCTACAAGGCGCTGTCCAACTACACGGCGCTCGGCGGCACCATGACGGTGTTCACGCTTCCTGAGTAACGGTACCAATAGGATCGGGCGGGTGGCGGAAGCCTCCCGCCCGATCTCGTTCAGGACCGGAAACGAAACAGGCACACGAGACGCTTAAATAGGCGGGGCTTTGATGCAGTTCGAATGGCGTTTGTCTTTTGCATTTGCTTTTGCCCTCTGCGGCATGATGGCCACCCAGGTCATGGAAAGCCGGGCCGAAGAGACCGCAGCGGCCACCGACGAGGAGAAGCCCTACAAGATCGCCGAGGATGGCACGGTGGACTGGCCGACCTTCAGCGGGTTCCGTCGCTACAACAGCGTCTGCCACACCTGCCATGGGCCGGACGGCGTGGGCAGCACCTTCGCCCCGGCGCTGACCGAGTCCCTGAAGCGCCTGAGCTACGAGCAGTTCGCCGAGATCGTGGTCAACGGCAAGCAGGAAGTGAACACCGCGGTGCAAAAGAAGATGCCGGCTTTCGGCACCGATCCCAATGTCATGTGCTATCTCGACGACATCTACGCCTATCTCAAGGCGCGCTCGGATGGCGCGCTCGGTCGCAACCGCCCCGCCAAGCATGCAGACAAGCCGCCCGAAGCGACCGAGGCAGAGAACGCCTGCATGGGCGACTAGCCGGCGCGCGATGTCGCTCAAGGCGCTCTGCATCCTGCTACTGGCCGCCGCGCTCCCCGCGGCGGCTTTCGCCGTTGATCAGCCGGAGGCGGTCGACCGCTCGGCGCTGCGCGTGTGCTCAGATCCCGGCAACATGCCGTTCTCCAACCAGAAGGGCGAGGGATTCGAAAACAAGATCGCCGAGCTGATCGCCGCCAAGCTGGGCGTGCCGGTGCGCTACACCTGGTTCCCGCAGGCGACCGGCTTCCTGCGCAACACGCTGCGCGCGCGGCGCTGCGATATCGTCATCGGCATGGTCAGCGGCGCCGAGCTGGTGCTCAGCACCAATCCCTACTATCGCTCGACCTATGTGATGGTGACGCGCACGGCCGACGGCATCAAGGCCGACCGGCTCGACGATCCCGCGCTCAAGTCGCTGAAGGTCGGCCTTATCGCCGGCACGCCCCCAGCCGGCATCGCCGCGCGCAACGGCTTGATGGCCCAGGCCATACCGTACGACTTGCTGGTCGACACGCGCTACGATTCGCCCAGCCATCGCATGGTCGACGACCTGGTCGCCGGCCGGATCGACGTGGCGCTGCTGTGGGGCCCGCTGGCCGGCTATTTCGCCGCGCAGCAGGGCGATGCGCTCACCATCACGCCGCTGGTGCACGAGGCGAAAGCCGACCGCATGGAATACTTCATCGCCATGGGCGTCCGTCCCGGCGAGCACCGCTGGAAGCACGAGATCGACCAGGTGGTGGGCGAGAACAAGGACCAGATCACCGCCATCCTGCGCGAATATCACGTGCCGATGATCGACCTGCAGGGCAACCTCATTCAGTAGCCGCTAACCGGCCTTGCTGAGCGCATCCGATCGCGGCTCGCTGTCGGGCGACGGCCAAGCCTGCGTCATGCGACGGAGGTCGTCCAGCGCCGCTGCGACCGCGCGATCGTTGCGCTGCCGCGGGTCGGGCGGAGGCAGGGCGCAGTCCGCCGTGATCCGGCCTTCACTTGGCGAGAGGATGAGGATGCGGGTCGACAGCTCCGCCGCTTCGCTGAGGTTGTGCGTCACCAGCAGCGTGGTGGTGCGGCGCCGGCGCCAATAGTCGCTGAGCAGACGGCGCATGCGCTCGGCCAGCGCGCTGTCGAGCGAGATCAGCGGTTCGTCCAGGATCAGGAACTCCGGCTCGACCAGCAGCGCGCGCGCCAGCGCCGCGCGCCGCTGCATGCCGCCGGAAAGCTGACC
>DATFDU010000379.1:0-6799 GCA_035251915.1 Dongiaceae bacterium
CCGTGAAGACCAGCCAGGCGCTGGGGCGCGACATCACGCTCGACCAGCTGCGCCGCGACTTCGACGCGGTGTTCCTGGGCCTCGGCCTCCCCGGCGTCAATGCGCTGGGCCTGGATGGCGAGGATCAGCTGTCCGGCGTCACCGATGCCGTCGGCTACATCGCCGATTTGCGCCAGTCACCCGACAAGGGCAGGCTCAAGGTCGGCCGCAAGGTGGTCGTGATCGGCGGCGGCAACACCGCCATCGACATCGCGGTGCAGACGAAGAAGCTCGGCGCCGAGGATGTGACTCTGGTCTACCGCCGCGCGCCGGAGAACATGAGCGCCACCTGGCACGAGCAGGAATTCGCGCAGGTCAACGGCGTCAAGATCAAGCACTGGGCGCGCCCGGTGCGCCTGATCGGACAGAACGGCGCGGTCAAGGAGATCGAGTTCGAGCGGACCGCGCTCGACGATCGCGGCCGCCTCATCGGCACCGGCGAGACCTTCTCGATCCTGTGCGACCAGGTATTCAAGGCGATCGGGCAGAAATTCGTGAAGGACCCGGTCAACGGCAAGGCGCAGGAATCGCTGGATCTCGCGAATGGCAAGATCGCGGTGAACGAGGAGATGAAGACCTCGCTGCCCAACGTCTGGGCCGGCGGCGACTGCGTCACCAGCGGCACCGATCTCACCGTGCAGAGCGTCGAGGACGGCAAGGTCGCCGCCCACGCCATCGACCGCTACCTGCGCGGCGCGCAATAGCGAAGAAGGGAGAACCGACATGGCCGACCTTCGCACCAACTTCGTGGGCATCAAGTCGCCCAACCCCTTCTGGCTGGCCTCCGCGCCGCCGACCGACAAGGAGTACAACGTCGTGCGCGCCTTCAAGGCGGGCTGGGGCGGCGTCGTGTGGAAGACGCTTGGCGAGGATCCGCCGATCGTCAATGTCAGCTCGCGCTATGGCGCGCTGCATTCCGCCGACCAGCGCATGATCGGCTTCAACAACATCGAGCTGATCACCGACCGGCCACTCGACATCAACCTGAGAGAGATCAAGCAGGTGAAGCGCGACTGGCCCGACCGCGCCGTCGTGGTCTCGCTGATGGTGCCCTGCACGGAAGAAGCCTGGAAAGCCATCCTGCCGCATGTCGAGGATACCGGGGCCGACGCCATCGAGCTCAATTTCGGCTGCCCGCACGGCATGTCGGAGCGCGGCATGGGCTCGGCCGTCGGTCAGGTGCCGGAATATGTCGGCATGGTCGCCAAGTGGTGCAAGCAGCACACCCGCATGCCGGTGATCGTGAAGCTGACGCCCAACATCACCGACGTCCGCAAGCCGGCGCGCGCGGCAAAGGAAGGCGGCGCCGACGCCGTCTCCCTCATCAACACCATCAACTCCATCACCGCGATCAATCTCGACATCATGGCGCCGGAGCCCACGGTCGACGGCAAGGGCACCCATGGCGGTTATTGCGGTCCGGCGGTGAAGCCGATCGCCATGCATATGGTTGCAGACATCGCGCGCGACAAGGACACCTTCGGCCTGCCGATCTCCGCCATCGGCGGCATCGCCAACTGGCGCGACGCGGCGGAGTTCATCAGCCTGTCGGCCGGCACGGTGCAGGTCTGCACCGCCGCCATGCACTACGGCTTCAAGATCGTCGACGACATGGTGTCGGGCCTCAAGAACTGGATGGACAGCAAGGGCTACGCGACCATCGAGGACTTTCGTGGCAAGGCGGTGCCGAACGTCACCGACTGGCAATTCCTCAACATCAACTACAAGAGCATCGCGCAGATCGACCAGGACAAGTGCATCAAGTGCGGCTTGTGCCACATCGCCTGCGAGGACACCTCGCACCAGTCGATCGCCAAGATCAAGAACAACGGCACCCGGCGCTATCAGGTGATCGAGGAGGAATGCGTGGGCTGCAATCTGTGCGCCCATGTCTGCCCGGTGCCGGAGTGCATCACCATGGTT
The DNA here is from genome assembly GCA_035251915.1 of Dongiaceae bacterium. Taxonomy (GTDB): domain Bacteria; phylum Pseudomonadota; class Alphaproteobacteria; order Dongiales; family Dongiaceae; genus Dongia_A. The sequence goes on from DATFDU010000379.1 coordinate 1,963, forward strand.
TCGGTTGAGACCGGCAAGCCCTATCTCAACTGGACCCAGGATCCGCGCAACCCGATGCGCAAGGCGGCGGAATAGGCTAGAGTCAGCGCAAGATCAGGGACGGCGCCCGGAACGATCCGGGTTCAAGAAACACAGAAACAAGGGGGCAGAAAATGTTGTTTTCACGTCGTAATCTCCTGCTCGCGACGGGCGGGGCAGCAGCGCTTTCGGCGGTCGGCACGATGCCGCGCCGGGTCCGGGCGGCGGACAAGATCAAGACCGCCGCAATCTACACCGTGCCGGTGGAGCAACAGTGGGTCAGCCGCATCCACAAGGCCGCGACCACGGCCCAGGAGCGCGGCGACATCGAATACACCTTCTCCGAAAAGGTGGCGAACACCGACTACGAGCGCGTGATGCGCGAATATTGCGAGGCCGGCCACCAGCTGATCGTCGGCGAGGCCTTCGCGGTCGAGGACGCCGCGCGCGCGGTGGCGAAGGATTATCCCGATCGCGCGTTCCTGATCGGCTCCAGCTTCAAGCCGGATGCGGCGGTGCCGAACTTCGCGGTGTTCGACAACTACATCCAGGATGCCTCGTACCTGACCGGCGTTATCGCCGGGGCCATGACCAAGAAGAAGAACATCGGCATGGTCGGCGGCTATCCGATCCCGGAGGTGAACCGGCTGATGAACGCCTTCATGGCGGGTGTGAAGGAAATCGCGCCCGATACCAAGTTCCAGGTCGCCTTCATCGGGTCGTGGTTCGATCCGCCGAAGGCCAAGGAGACCGCCTTCGCCCAGATCGATGCCGGCGCCGACATCATGTATGCCGAGCGCTTCGGCGTGTCCGATGCCGCGAAGGAGCGGGGCGTGCTGGCAATCGGCAACGTGATCGACACCCAGGCCGACTATCCCGAGACCGTGGTCGCCTCCGCGCTCTGGCACTTCGAGCCGACGCTGGATGCCGCGATCAAGGCCGTGCAGGGCGGCAGCTTCAAGGCCGACGACTACGGCGTCTACTCCTTCATGAAGGCCGGCGGCTGCAGCCTGGCGCCGCTCGGCACCTTCGAAGGGAAAGTGCCTGCCGACGTGATGGCCAAGGTCGCCGAGAAGGAAAAGGCGATCAAGGACGGCAGCTTCACCGTCGAGATCAACGACACCGAGCCGAAGTCGAGCTGATCACCTATGTGCGACGACGACCTGCTTCTCCCTCCCCCAAGCTGGGGGAGGGCCGGGGTGGGGGTTGTTCTCTCCGGCGAAGATTGCGTCGAGCTGAGCCGCCGTCGCCCCCACCCTAACCCTCCACCGCCTCGGGGGAGGAAACTACGGCGGGTGCCTCATGGCAGCTGAACCGTCGAATGGCAGCAATCGAGAGGACGTCGTCCTCCGCCTCGCCGGCATCAGCAAGCGCTTCGGCCCGTTGCTGGCCAACGATGCGATCAGCCTCGATCTGCATCGCGGTGAGGTGCTCGCATTGCTCGGCGAGAACGGTGCCGGCAAGACCACGCTCATGAACATCCTGTTCGGCCACTACGTGGCCGACGTGGGCTCCATCGAGGCATTCGGTGAAACCCTGCCGCCCGGCTCACCGAAGGCGGCGCTGGCGCGCGGCATCGGCATGGTGCATCAGCACTTCACGCTCGCCGACAACCTGACCGTGCTCGACAACGTCATCCTGGGGACCGAGCCGCTTTGGCGCGGCCGCTCGCGCCACACCGACGCGCGTGCCAAGCTGGCTATGCTGTCCGAGACCTTCGGCCTGGCGGTCAAGCCGGACGCCCGCGTCGTCGACCTGTCGGTGGGCGAGCGGCAGCGGGTCGAGATCCTGAAGGCGCTCTATCGCGACGCCCGTATCCTGATCCTGGACGAGCCGACCGCCGTTCTCACACCGCAGGAGACCGAGGCGTTGTTCGCCACGCTGCACAAGCTGGTGGAGCGCGGCCTCGCGATCATCTTCATCTCGCACAAGCTGCACGAAGTCATGGCGGTCAGTCGCCGCGTCGTCGTACTGCGCCAGGGCAAGCTGGTGGCGGAACGGCGCACCGCCGAGACGGATCGTCACGAGTTGGCCGAACTCATGGTCGGCCGTCCGATCCCCGAGCCCAAGGTCGAGCCGATTCCGCTCGGGCCGGTGGCGTTGTCGTTGCGTGCCGTCACGCTGGCGGGCGAGGGGCATCCGCGCCTCCAGGACGTGTCGCTGGCGCTGCATGGCAACGAGATCGTCGGCATTGCCGGCGTGTCCGGGAACGGGCAGGGCGCGCTGGCCGACCTCGTCAGCGGCATCGCGCAGCCGAGCAGCGGTGCGCTGTCGCTGTTCGGCCAGGAGATCCACTATTTCGACCCGGCTAAGATGGTGTCCTATGGCGTGGCGCGCATCCCCGAGGATCGGCACGCCGTCGGCGTCGTCGGCGACCTGTCGCTCGAGGAGAACCTGATCTCGGCGCACTACCGCGAGCAGCCATTCTCGCAGCGCGGGCTGATCGACTGGAAAAAGGTGCGCGAGTTCGCGACCCGCATCATTGCCGACTATGACGTGCGCTGCCCGGGCCCGCAGGCGGCGACGCGTCTCCTGTCGGGTGGCAACATGCAGAAACTGATCCTGGGCCGCGAGATGGCGCAGAGTCCGCGCATCATCCTCGCCAACCAGCCGACCCGCGGCCTCGACATCGGCGCGGTCGGCTACGTCCATCAGCAGCTCTTGAAAGCCCGCGCCGCAGGGGCCGGTATCCTCTTGATCTCCGAGGATCTCGACGAACTGCTCGCGCTCTCCGACCGAGTGGTGGTGATGTATCGCGGCCGCATGTCGGCGCCGATGGCGCGCAAGGACGTGACCATCCGTCACCTCGGCCTGATGATGGCCGGCCATGGCTTCGCGGGTGAGGCCGATGCGGCTTGAACCGCGCACCGAGGCGGCCAGAAGCATCTGGGCGATCGCGCCGCTGGTTGCGGTGATCGCCAGCTTCATAGTGGCCGCGTTGCTGGCATTGCTGGGCGGCGCATCGCCCTTTGCCGTCTTCGCGGCGGTCATCAAGGGCGCGGCGGGGACGCAATTTGCGTTCCTCGAGACGTTGACTCGCGCCACGCCGCTGATCTTCACCGGCCTTGCCGCCGCGGTCGCGTTCCGCGCCAAGCTGTGGAACATCGGCGGCGAGGCGCAGCTCTATGCCGGCGCGATCATGGCGGTCGTGCTCGGCACCGGCGCGCTGCCGCTGCCGGCGCCGGTCTTGATCCCGATGATCATGGCGGCCGGCATGCTGGCGGGCGCGCTGCTGCTGCTGGGGCCGACCTTCCTCAAGACCCGCTTCGGGGTCGATGAGGTGGTGACCACGCTGCTGCTGAACTTTGTGATGGTGCTGTTCGTCAGCATGCTGCTCGACGGCGCGCTCAAGGACCCGATGGGGCTCGGCTGGCCGCAATCCAAGAAGGTGATCGCCGAAGCGCAGCTGCCCAAGCTGATCCAGGGCAAGCGCCTCCATCTCGGTTTCCTGATCGCAATAGGCGCCGCGCTCATTGTCTGGTTCATCAACGCCCGCACCACCTTCGGCTACGAGATGCGCGCCGTCGGTTTCAATCCGCGTGCCGCGCGCTTCGCCGGCATTCCGGTCAACTGGGTGATGGCGAAGACGGCGCTGCTCTCCGGCGGTCTCGCCGCGCTGGCCGGCGTGAGCGAGGTGCTGGGACTGAAAGGGAATCTTACCCTCGATCTGTCGCCGGGCTTCGGCTACACCGGCATCGTGGTCGCCATGCTGGCGATGTTGCACCCAGCCGGCGTCATCGCAGCCGCGATCTTCGTCGCCGCCATGTTCGTCGGCGCCGATGCCATGAGCCGGACCGTCGGCGTGCCCAACTACATCGCCAACGTGATGGTCGCGACCGCCTTGCTCACCATGGTGACGGCGATGCTGTTCACCCGCTTCCGACTGAAGTGGAGGTAGGCGGATGGACGCGCTCAGCATGATTTTCGAGGCGAGCCTGTGGGCGGCGGCGATCCGCATCGCCTCGCCGCTGATCTTCGCGACCCTGGGCGAGCTGATCTGCGAGCGGGCCGGCGTGCTCAACCTCGGCATCGAAGGCATCATGACCGTCGGCGCCTTCGCCGGCTGGGTCGCGGTCTACAATGGCGCCGACCTGTGGACCGGCGTGGCGGTGGCGGCGCTGGCCGGCGCGGCATTCGGAGTGCTGCACGGATTCCTGACCGTGCCGCTCGGACTGTCGCAACATGTCACGGGCATCGGCATTACGCTTCTTGCCACGTCGCTGACTTACTATGCGTATCGCATCGCGTTCCCGAGCGTCACGTCGCCGCCCAAGATCGAGACCTTCACGCCGTTCGCGATCCCCGGCCTGTCGCAGATCCCGATATTGGGCGACGCCTTGTTCAACCAAACGCCGCTGACCTACCTGGCGTTCATCTCGGTCATCGTGGTGGCCTACGTCCTCTATCGCACGCCCATCGGTCTCGCGGTCAGAACGGTCGGCGAGAACCCGGCGGCGGTGGAGGCGCAGGGCATCGATGTCACGCTGCTGCGCGTCGGCGCGGTGGCGGTGGGCAGCGCCTTCATGGCGCTGGGCGGGGCGTTCCTCACCATGTCGGCGTTCAACTCGTTTTATTTCGACATGGTGAACGGCCGCGGCTGGATCTGCATCGCGCTGGTGGTGTTCGGCTCCTGGCGGCCGGGCAAGGCGCTGCTCGGCGCGATCCTGTTCGCGGCGTTCGACGCCTATCAGCTGCGGCTGCAGCAACTGGCCGGCGCCTATCTGCCCTACCAGGTGTTCCTGATGCTGCCCTATATTCTGTCGATCCTGGCGCTGATTGCGATGTCGCGGCGCGCCGGCTACCCACGGGCGCTGATGAT
>DATFDU010000380.1:0-7684 GCA_035251915.1 Dongiaceae bacterium
GCTGCCTCACCATGATCGACAATACCTGGGCGACGCCGCTGTTCTTCAAGCCGCCCCGGTTCGGCATCGACATCGGCATCTATGCCGCCACCAAATATATCTGCGGCCACTCCGACATCATGATGGGCATCGTCACCTGCCGGGCCGAGCTGCATCACCCGCTGGCCAGGATGGCGCACGGCACCCTCGGCCACGCCGCCGCGCCGGACGAGTGCTACCAGGCGCTGCGCGGCCTCCGCACCCTGCATGCGAGGCTGATGCAGCACCAGGAGACCGCGCTCACCCTGGCGCGCTGGCTGGCGCAGCGGCCGGAGGTCGAGCAGGTGCTGCACCCCGCCATGCCCGGCACGCCGGGGCACGAATTCTGGAAGCGCGACCTCGGCGGCTCCTCCGGGTTGTTCGGCGTGGTGCTGAAGCCCTGTGCGCCGGACCGGGTCGACGCCATGCTCAACGGCATGCGCCTGTTCGGCATGGGCTACAGCTGGGGCGGCTATGAGAGCCTGATGGTGCCGGCCGGCCTTACCACCAGCCGCAGCGCCAAGCCGTGGCCTGCCGTCGGCCGCACCGTGCGCATCCATGCCGGCCTCGAAGATCCCGAAGACCTGATTGCCGATCTGGAAGACGGCCTTGCCCGGCTGCGGGGAAGCTGATGGCCACGTCACGAGATTTCCTCGACAGCGTGGCGTTCGATGCCAACGGCCTGGTGCCGGCGATCGCGCAGCAGCACGACACCGGCGAAGTGCTGATGATGGCCTGGATGAACCGCGCCGCGATCGAGGAAACGCTGAGCACCGGCCGGGTCTGCTACTGGTCGCGCTCGCGCGCCGGCCTGTGGCGCAAGGGCGAAACCTCGGGTCAGGTGCAGCGCCTGGTCGAGCTGCGCATCGATTGCGACAACGACTGCCTGCTGGTGCTGGTGGACCAGACCGGCGTTGCCTGCCACACCGGTCGGCGGTCCTGCTTCTTCACCGCCGTGCGCGGCGGCGAGCGCACCATCATCGCCGATGTCCAGATCGCGCCGGATGCGCTCTACGGCAAGCCATGACCATCACGCTGCAGACCTGCCGGGAGATGGATGCCGCCGATCCGCTGGCGCGCTCCCGCGATGCATTCGTGCTGCCCGACGGTGTCGTCTATCTCGACGGCAATTCCCTGGGCGCGCTGCCCAGGCAAGCCGAAGAGCGCGTGCGCGCGGTCATCACCCGGCAGTGGGGCCAGGATCTCATCAAGAGCTGGAACGTGCACGATTGGATCGGCGTTCCGGCACGTCTCGGCGGCAAGATCGCGCGCCTGATCGGCGCCAAGCCGGGCGAAGTGCTGGTCGCGGACTCGACCTCGCTCAACGTGTTCAAGGCGCTGCACGCCGCACTGTGCCTGCGGCCGGAGCGGCGCGTCATCCTGTCGGACGACGGCAATTTCCCGACCGATCTCTACATGGCGCAGGGCCTGACCGAGCTGCTCGGCGCCACCCACCGGCTGAAAATCGTTCCATCGGGCGAGATCGCGTCGGCGTTGACCGAAGATGTCGCAGTCCTGATGCTGACCGAGGTCGACTATCGTACCGGCCGGCTGCACGACATGAAGGCGCTGACCAGGCTCGCCCACGACAAGGGCACGCTTGCCTTCTGGGACCTGTGCCATTCCGCCGGCGCCTTCCCGGTCGATCTCAACGGCTGCGGCGCGGATTTCGCGGTGGGCTGCGGCTACAAGTACCTGAACGGCGGACCCGGCGCGCCGGCCTTCATCTACGTCGCCGAGCGCTGGCAGGGCAGCGCCGAGCAGCCCTTGTTCGGCTGGATGGGCCATGAGGCGCCGTTCGCCTTCGATCTCGACTACCGGCCGCGGGCCGGCATCGCCCGCTTCCTGGTCGGCACGCCGCCGATCCTCAGCCTGACTGCGCTGGAGGCCGGCCTCGACCTGTTCGCGGACGTGGAACTGGGGGCGCTGCACCGCAAGTCAGGCGCGCTCGGCGACCTGTTCATCGCCCTGGTGGAACAGGAGCTGGCGGGCAGCGGCCTCACCCTCGCCTCCCCGCGCCTGGCGGGGGAGCGCGGCAGCCAGGTGTCCTACCGGCACCCGGAAGGATATCCCATCATGCAGGCACTGATCGCGCGCGGCGTGATCGGCGATTTCCGTGCGCCCGACATCCTGCGCTTCGGCTTTGCCCCGCTCTATGTCTCCTATACCGACATCTGGAACGCCATCGCGCAGCTGGCCGCGGTGATGGCCGGCCGGGAATGGCAGAAGCCCGAGTTCCGCCGTCGCGCAGCCGTGACCTGAGTTGAGGCCCCTGGGACTGGATTTTCCCCGGTAGGCGGGGCAACATGCCCGCCAGCTGAACCAGCCAAAGATTGAAGCGAGCCCGCAATGCGGCCGATTTTCGTCATGGTCAAATGTGATCCCGGCACCGCGTACGACGTGGCCGCCCGGGCCCTCGACACCGTCGAGGAAGTGAGCGAGCTCTATTCGATCTCCGGCACCTACGACCTGCTCGTGAAGTGCAACCTGCAGAGCGATGCGGACGTGGGGCGGTTCGTCACCGGACGGCTGCAGACGCTGCCGAATGTCAAGGACACGTTGACCATCATCACCTTCAACGCGTTCACCTGAAACCTGGAAAAAATCGCAAACGGGAGGGCTTATGAGTTTCCGCAAACAGGCGCTGCTGGGCGCCACCACGATCCTTGCGACCGCGCTCGCGGCCGCATCCGCGAGCGCCGAAGAAGTGAAAGTCGGCATCCTGTTCGACGTCACCGGACCGATCGCCAACTTCATTCCGCCGATGCTGGATTCCGTCACGCTGGCGACCGACGAGGTCAACGCCGGCGGCGGGCTCCTCGGCGGCAAGATGGTGAGCGTGGTCGGCGACACCACCGGCTCGTCGCAGGGTGCGGTCGACGCCGCGACCAAACTGGTCAACATCGAGAATGTCTCCGCCGTGGTCGGCGCGCTGATGTCCGGCACCACCATCGCGGCCGCCAACAGCGTGATCGTGCCGACCGGCATCGCGCAGATCTCGCCGACCGCGACCTCGCCCGAAATGACCAACTTCGCCGACAACGACTGGGTGTTCCGCGTCGTTCCATCGGACGCCTATCAGGGCCAGGTGCTGGCCAAGCTGACCATGGACCAGGGCGTGAAGAAGGTCGCGCTGACCTATGCCAACAACGACTATGCCGCGCCGCTCGCCAAGGCGTTCGCCGACCACTACAAGTCGCTCGGCGGCACCATCACCGGCGAGGTGAAGCACGAGGAGAAGCAGCCTTCCTACACCACCGAGCTCGCCACCCTGTCGAAGGGCGGCCCGGAAGCGCTGGTCATCATCGCCTATGCCGGCGATTCCGGCCTGACGCTGGTGAAGGAGTCGCTGGAGAACGGCCTCTTCACGCGCTTCGTCGGCACCGATGGCCTGCGCGACAACCTGCTGATCGAGAAGATCGGCGCCGACAACCTGAAGGACTCGTTCTTCACCTCGCCCTCCTCGCCGAAGAGCGAAGCGGCGGACAAGTTCAACGAGATCTATGCCGCGAAGTTCCAGACCACCAAGGACAAGATCTTCATCGGCCAGGTCTATGACTCGGTGATGCTCGCCGCGCTCGCGATTCAGCAGGCCGGCGGCACCGACCGCGCCAAGGTGCGCGACGCCCTGCGCCAGGTCGCCAACGCCCCCGGCGAGCCGGTCGGCCCCGGGGACTGGGCCAAGGCGGTCGAGCTGATCAAGGGCGGCAAGGACATCGACTACACCGGCGCCACCGGCTCGATGGAGTTCGACGACAAGGGCGATGTCGCCGGCGTCATCGGCCACTTCGTGGTCGATGGCACGGGCTACAAGGAAGTCGGGCTGGTTACGCCCTGATCCTTGCGGAGTGGGTGTGGGAAAGGGCCCGGGAGCGATCCGGGCCCTTTTCAATTTGCCTTGATCAAGCCCGGCTCAGCAGAGCCCGGAGCGGTCGGGGCTGGCGGTCGAGGTCGAGCGCGCGCACGAACAGGCTGGCGTAGCGCAGCTTGCGGCGCGCGCCCGCGCCCAGGAACCGGCGGAACTGATCGACGAAGCCGGCGTCCCGCCATGCGGCCTGCTTCTGGAGCGTGCGAAACGACGCGAGGTCGTTCTCTTCCGCGAGGATCGTCTCGATCGCGTGGGGTCCGAGCGCGCGGATCAGCTCGTCTTCCAGGTCGCGGTCGCAGACGAAGAAGCCCTCTCGTTCCAGCTCGCCGCGGGCGGCGGGCGGCGGGTAGCCGGCCCGCGCCAACTGGCGGCAGAAGAGCCGCTCTTCGGCGGCATCGCACAAGCCGCTGACGCGCAGGCCGGCGCCGGCCGGCCCGAAGCGAGCCAGAAATTTCGACACCGACCGGGCGCCGCCGATCGGCACCACGACCACGCCTTCGGTCGTCAGGTCTCTGGCCTGGAGGCTTGCCAGGGTCTCGATCGCGATCTGATCGCTGATGCCCTCGACCAGCACGACGGAACGCGCATCTGGGGCGCGTTCGAGCGCAGTCTCGGTTGCGCGCAGCGGAGCATCGGTCCCGCTCGCGTATCCCGGAACGGAAAGTTCTCGCCGACGCCGTCGCGCGCTCCTCGATCGCGTCGGCTCCAGATCTGCGGCATCACTGGCCAACTCGCCCACTCATGCTTGCTGACAGGCGCGGTCATCGTACACACCTCGACGCCCGGAGCAACCCGCAGGGCAATCGCACGTGCGCCATTCCCCCGCCCCCAACCTGGGGGCGGGTCGGGGTGGCGGAAGCGAGCGAAGATTGTCTGGCACCGAAACGCGGCTTCCCCCTCCCTAACCTCCCCCATGTTGGGGGAGGGATTTCCAGTGCGTGCACTTTTGAAAGCGAGTTAGGCCGCCTGCGGCGTGATCTTCAGCACCGACAACAGCTCCTGCCCGTCGTTGCCGCCGTCGCCCTTGAGGTCGATGCGGATGATGGCATCCAGTGCGGCGGCGTAGGCGGCGATCCGGCGCTGCAGCAGCTGGTCGGTCGCCAGGCTCTCGTCGTTGATGGTGCGGCACATCACTTCGCCGATGGTGCTGAGCAGCCCGTAGTCGAACGAGCCGCCGACGCTCTGCAGGTCGCGCGCCAGGTCGTGCAGTTTGCCCCGCCACTCCGCATCGCCGTGGCGCGGCGCCGACATCAGCACGAACATGTCGCGCAAGGTCAGGTTGACGTGGCGGCGGAACGAGGTGCTGAGCTCCAGCATCGCGACACGGGCGACCGCTTCCATCTTGCGCAGGCGGTCCTGCGAGACCACCCGGACCTTGGATTGCAGCTTGCGGCTCATGACTTGGCGTCCTTGCGTCGTTCGACGCCGTCATAGCCTGCCATGCCGACCAGCACGCGCCGGTCGGGCCCGACATAGACATCGCCCTCGACGAACGTGCGCTCGTCCATGATCACGTTGACCAGGCCCTCGTACAGGCGCCGGAAGGTCAGAGGCTTCACCAGGATCCAGTTGGCGCCGGCCTCGCGCGCCTTGCCCACATAGTCACGGTCGACATGGGCCGATGCCACCAGGATCGCGATGTCGCTCGGGATGCCGGCGCCGCCGCGGCGGATGTCCTGCAGCAGCTGCAGCCCGTCCACGCCGGTGAGGTCGAGGTCGATCACCACGATGTCCGGCTGGACGGTGGCGACCTCCGCCCGCGCCGAGCGCGGATTGGCGCAGGTCACGACGCTGCCGACGCGCATGATCGAGAACAGCCGTTCCATATAGGTGCGCACGAATTCGTTGTCGTTGATGACCAGCAGCGAGATATCGCCGAGGTCGAGCGCCGGCACGTCCTTGCCGAAGGTGCGGCGCGCAATCGGCGACTGGCCGAGGGGCCGGCCGACGATCGAGGCCCGCGGTTCCGCGCTCTGTGCCTTCGCTCTATTGACAGCCATGCCGGTCCGTCTCGTGCTTTGACCACTGAACACGCAGGAATCTTGCCCCCCGCGGGTTAATGCGGCTTTAATGCAGGGACCTCGGAATCTTCCGATCCTCACACCCGTTGAGAGGCGCATTTACAGCAAATGCAAGGCATGCCAATTCGCGCAATCCTGTTCGATGTTTATGGCACGCTGCTGGATGTCCATTCAGCGATCGCGCGCGCAGGAAAAGAGCTCGGCGCACACGCGGAGGCGGTGTCGCGCCTGTGGCGGCAGAAGCAACTCGAATATACGTGGGTGTGGTCGTTGCGCGGCGAGTATCGCAGCTTTCAGACTTTGACCGAGTCCGCACTGGACTACGCCCTCGCCGCGCATGGCGTGGAGTCGACCTCGCTCAAGGAGCGTTTGCTGTCCGCTTATCGACAGCTGGATGCGTTTCCGGAAGTGGCAGCCGCGCTCGGTGGCCTGCGGCAACGAGGCCTGCGTCTCGCCGCCCTGTCCAACGGCGATCCCGATATGCTGGAGGCAGGCTTGCAGTCCGCTGGACTCCGTCACTCGCTCGATGCGCTCTTCTCGGTCGCGCCGCTTCGGATCTACAAGCCCGATCGTCAAGTCTACGAACTGGGCCGCTCCTGGGCGGCCGCGCCTGTGCAGGAGATCGCCTTTGTCTCGGCCAATGCCTGGGACGCAGGCGGCGCAGCGGCATTCGGCTTTCGCACCTTCTGGGTCAACCGCGCCGGGCAGCCGCCGGAATACGATGTCCCGCGTCACGCAACCGTCGTCGCCGGCCTCGGCGATATCGCTGCGCACCTGGCTTAGTCCAAGGGCGGATGGTGTGTGCTCCGGCGCGCGTGCTAGCCTCGCTCGCCGCACCTCTCCGAATGGAGTCCATCGATGCGTCCGCACCTCTTCCTGAGCACTGCGCTGCTGGCCGGATCCACCGCGACCGTGCTCGCAGACGAAGCGCTTACGCGGCCAGTGGACCTGGCGCTGGTGCTGCTGACCGACGTGTCGAAGAGCGTGGACAATCGGGAATATGCGATCGTCAAAGATGGCTACAAGGCCGCCTTCGCCGATCCGCGGGTGGTGGAAGCCATCCTCAGGAACCCCAAGGGCGTCGCCGTGGCCTATGTCGAGTTCTCCGGCAGGGACGAGTTCACCGTGGTCAAGGGCTGGGATGTCCTGACCGACGCGGCCTCGGCACGCAGCTTCGGCGAGGCGGTGGCCATCGCACCGCGCACCAGCTCCGGCAACACCGCTCTCGCCGTCAGCCTCAAGAAAGCGGCCGACATGCTCACGGTCGATGCCGCCGGCGCGGCGCGGCGCGTGATCGATGTGGCAAGCGATCATCCCAACGACGACGGCCGGTCGGGGCCGGTTCGCGATCTTGCCGTCGCGGCCGGCATCACCATCAACGCTCTGCCCATCATCGAGGCGAATCGGATGGCGGCGTACGATGGCCACCTCACCTATCCCGTTCAGCAATGGGGCTTCGAGGATTCTGTTGCTTTCTATCGCAACCATGTGATCGGCGGCCCCGGGAGCTTCCTCATCGAGGTTCACGACTATGCCGCGTTCGGCGAGGCGCTCAAGCGCAAGCTCCTGCGCGAGCTGATCTCGTCGTCCGGCGATGACAGTTCGGAGACGTTTGCCCTCGCGGACTGAGCCCTGCCGGGGATGGATTTTCCGGCGGCATGGGATATTGTCGGACGAAAGCGGCGCCCGCCGCGGCATTTCCGTTGATCGCATTCTCATTGATAGAGGCAGACCCATGGAATATCGGCTCCTAGGACGCTCCGGCCTGAAGATCTCG
>DATFDU010000381.1:0-3111 GCA_035251915.1 Dongiaceae bacterium
ACCGGCGGCACCATCCACTTCATCATCAACAACCAGATCGGCTTCACCACCAGCCCGACCGCGGCGCGCTCCAGCCCCTATTGCTCGGACGTCGCCAAGGGCGTGCAGGCGCCGATCTTCCACGTCAACGGCGACGATCCGGAATCGGTGCTGCACGTGGCGCGCATGGCGATGGAGTTCCGCCAGGAATTCAAGTGCGACGTGGTCATCGACATGTTCTGCTACCGCCGCTTCGGCCACAACGAGAGCGACGAGCCGGCCTTCACCCAGCCGCTGATGTACCGCAAGATCGCGACCCACCCGACCACCCGGCAGATCTACGCCGACAAGCTGGTCGAGGAGGGCACGATGACGCGCGAGGATGTCGACCGCGTCACCGAGGAGTTCCAGTCCAAGCTGGACCAGGAGTTCGAGGCGGCCAGCGCCTACCGCCCCAACAAGGCGGACTGGCTGGAAGGCGCCTGGTCCGGCCTCGCCATCGCCTCGGGCGACGAGCGGCGCGGCACCACCCACGCCAGCATGGAGGTCCTGCAGGAGGTCGGAAAGGCGCTGACCACCGTGCCCGCGACCTTCAACGTCAACCGCAAGATCGCGCGGCAGCTGGCGATCAAGGAGCAGATGTTCAAGTCGGGCGAAGCCATCGACTGGGCGACCGGCGAGGCCCTGGCCTTCGGCGCCCTGCTGAAGGAAGGCTATTTCGTCCGCCTGTCGGGCCAGGACGTGAAGCGCGGTACCTTCTCGCAACGCCACGCCGTGCTGGTCGACCAGGAGAGCGAGGCCGAATACATCCCGCTCAACAACATTGCGCCGGGACAATCGCAGTTCGAGGTCATCAACTCGCCGCTGTCGGAGGCCGGCGTGCTCGGCTTCGAATACGGCTTCAGCCTGGCCGACCCCAAGGCGCTGGTGCTGTGGGAGGCGCAGTTCGGCGACTTCGCCAACGGCGCCCAGGTCATCATCGACCAGTTCATCAGCTCGGGGGAATCCAAGTGGCTGCGCATGTCGGGCCTGGTCATGCTGCTGCCGCACGGCTACGAGGGGCAGGGGCCTGAGCACAGCTCGGCGCGCCTGGAACGCTATCTGCAGCTGTGCGCCGAAGACAACATGCAGGTCGTGAACTGCACCACGCCGGCCAACTACTTCCACGCGCTGCGCCGGCAGATGCACCGCAACTTCCGCAAGCCGCTGATCGTGATGACGCCGAAATCGCTGCTGCGGCACAAGCTCGCGGTCTCGACCCTGGCGGAAATGGGTCCGGGCTCCAGCTTCCACCGCATCCTGTGGGACAGCGGCAAGACCGCGCCGGACAAGGACATCCGCCGCGTCGTGCTGTGCAGCGGCAAGGTCTATTACGACCTCTACGAGGAGCGCGAGAAGCGCGAGATCACGGATGTGCAGATCCTTCGCGTCGAGCAGCTTTATCCGTTCCCGCACAAGCCGCTGAAGACCGAGCTGGCGCGCTTCCCGGGCGCCGAGATCGTCTGGTGCCAGGAAGAGCCGAAGAACATGGGTGCCTGGACCACGGTGCTGCCGGAGATCGAGTCGGTGATGGCCGAGATGGGCCTGAAGCAGCAGCGGCTGCGCTATGCCGGACGGCCGGCGGCGGCCTCGCCCGCGACCGGCCTGCTGCGCCGGCACCTGAAGGAACAAGCGGCGCTGGTCGAAGATGCGCTGGTCACTGACGCGCCCGCGCAGCGCGCGGCGCAATAGGAGAGATTAGATGGCGACACCCATTGTTGTGCCGGGACTCGGCGAATCGGTGACCGAGGCAACGGTCGCCAAGTGGATGAAAAAGGTCGGCGATCCGGTGAAGGCCGACGAGGCGCTGGCCGAGCTGGAGACCGACAAGGTCACGCAGGAGCTGTACGCGCCGACCGCCGGCACCCTGGGCGAGATCACCGCGCCCGAAGGCAGCGTGGTCGCGATAGGCGCCGTGATCGGCCAAATCACCGATGGCGCCGTTGCCGCCGCCGCACCAGCCAAGCCCGCGCCCACCGCCGCGACGCAGCCCACGGCGCAGCCTGCCGCAAAGGCGCAGCCCGCGCCCGCTGCGAAGCCGGCTGCAGCCGAAGCCCTGTCGCCCGCCGTGCGCAAGATGGTGGCGGAGAACAACGTCGATCCATCTGCTGTCCAGGGCACCGGCAAGGACGGCCGCCTGACCAAGGGCGACGTGGTGGCGCATCTGGCGAAGCCGGCGGTGCCGCAGGTTTCGCCTGCCTCCCCCCCGGCCGCGCCGCGCCCGGCGCCGCAACTCGAAATCCCGCATGTGCCGCGCGCGCTCACCGCCAACGAGGAGCGGGTGCCGATGTCGCGCCTGCGCCGCCGCATCGCCGAGCGGCTGAAGCAGGCGCAGAACACCGCCGCCATGCTGACCACCTTCAACGAGGTGGACATGGGCGCCGTCATGGCGCTGCGCGAGCAGTACAAGGACAGCTTCGAGAAGCGCCACAAGGTGAAGCTCGGCTTCATGGGCTTCTTCGTGAAGGCGGCGATCCAGGCGCTGAAGGAGATCCCGGCGGTCAATGCCGAGATCGACGGCGCCGACATCATCTTCAAGAACCATTACGACATCGGGGTCGCCGTCGGCACCGAGCAGGGCCTGGTGGTGCCGGTGGTGCGCGACGCCGACAAGATGAGCCTGCCGCAGATCGAGGCCAAGATCGGCGAATTGGGCAAGCGCGCCCGCGACGGCAAGCTGGCGATCGAAGACCTGCAGGGCGGCACCTTCACCATCTCCAACGGCGGCGTCTATGGCTCCCTCATGTCGACGCCGATCCTGAACACGCCGCAATCCGGCATCCTCGGCATGCATAAGATCCAGCAGCGGCCGATGGCCGTCGCCGGCAAGGTCGAGATCCGCCCGATGATGTATCTGGCGCTCAGCTACGATCACCGCATCATCGACGGGCGCGAGGCGGTGACCTTCCTGGTGCGCATGAAGGAATGCCTGGAAGATCCGCAGCGCCTGATCCTGGAACTGTGACCGTGGCGAAGCTGCAGGCGCGCGTTGCCCGCAAGGCGGCGCCCACCATTGGCCAGCGCGGACGCGTTCCCTACTACAACCAGACCACCGACTTCACCTGCGGGCCGTCATCGCTGCTGATGGCGATG
>DATFDU010000382.1:0-3111 GCA_035251915.1 Dongiaceae bacterium
GTAGGCAATGCGGCCATCCTCGGCCATCGAAACGCCCAGGCGGCGCCACAGCTGATCGAGATCCATGGCCGATCCTTTCGCGATGTGCCGTTCCGCCAGCGGCGCGATGATGGGCTTGCCGAGCAGGCGATCGCACCGGTCAAGCAGTTTCATGGTCGGCCATTTCGCCGTGACGTCGCCACCTTCGGCCAGCACCGAGCGCAGGCAGTCGCTGAAGCCGATCCTGCCGCCGCTCGCCTGCAGGGACTCGATCTCCGCCATCAGCACGAACAGGGCGCCGCCCCAGTAGACTCCGCCGCGGCCGGCGTTCTGCAGGCCGATGTTCGCCATGGCCGGCATGCCGCGCGGCATCTGCGACATCCATTCGTGCCAGACGTCGTCCTCCGGCTTCCAGCCGGCGCGGGCGCGCAGCACCGGCTCATAGAAGGTCGCGATCCCTTCGTTCAGCCAGGCGCCGGTGTCGCGCATCAGGGGCGAGCCGAGATGGAGGAACTCGTGCACCAGCACCCAGTCGTCATAGAGGTCCTGCGGCGTCGCCTGCTCGCCGACCAGCACCGTTACCACCGCGCCGCCGAGCGACAGCACCCGGCCGAACGGCACGCCGCCGCGCGGGCTGGGGATGAGAATGACGAGCCCGCCCTCGGTGGGCGAGCGCGCCCAGAAGCGACGGTTGCTGTCCGCGACCGCGGAAACCCAGGCGGCCAGCTGCGCGCCCGGAATTTCGGTCGAACCGGGTGGGACCGCGAGCGTCAGCGCCGGGTCGCCGGGAATCGGCTCCGCCGCGATCGTGCCGAGGATGAGCGGGCCGGCTTCGTTGAGCCGGAGCAGTGGCACCTGGAAGTAGCCGTCCTGGTCCGGCTTCAGAGCGGTGACAATGCCGCCGCCTGCTGGGAACTGTAGTCGAAAGCGCAGCATCGCCGCATGGCTCGTTTCCGGCAGCGGAAGAAGGAAGCCCGGTGTCGCCAGCACCGCCTCGCCGAACGGCATGGCAGAGCCCATGTCGTCTTCGGTCCTGGCGAAGGCGCCGAGCTCATAGGTGAAACGCCCCTTGCCGTCCTGATAGCCGTCGGGATCGGTCCACCAGTGATCGCGATTGCCGAGCGCGGTGAACCGGGTGACCTCCAGGGCCGGATCGCAGGCGACCGCGATGTCGAGCTTGGCGGCGCGGGAATCGAGGACGATGACGTCGTAGTCGCAGGTGGGATCGTCGGCGCGGGCATGCGACGCGATGGCGAGCAACACCGCGGCCCCCGCGATTGCGAGCGCGCTACGCGGCGGAGCCGAGCGCATCATGGCCCACCGTCGCGACAATGCCCCACTCCAGCCAACCCTGCAGGATCTGCGCGGCGCGCAGCGGCGCTGTTTCGGGGTCGACTTCTCCAGCCACCAGCTCGCACAGGTCGCCGAAGGTGGCGCCGTCGCGCATCGCCTGCAGCGCCGAAAATTCCAGCGCATCGATGGCGCGGAACTTCACGTCGTGCGCGATGCGCCAAGCCATGATCGCGCGGTCGCACCGGACCGCGGAGTCCAGCTGGGTGGCCGCATCTTCCAACAGCCGAGGCCGCGCTTCGTCGACCGGCGTCGAGGTGCGGAACGCATCAAGGGTCGGATGGAAGACGATCCGGATGCTGCCCCAGAATTCCGGCGGCACACCAACGAGGTCGGCGAGGCTAGCGGCCGGTGCGTCGGCGGCGTCGAACGCAAAAGCGAGCGCCCAGTCGAAGCGCGCCATGTCAGCGAACCACGGCTCGTCGCGATACGGCGCTTCCGTCGCCAGGAACTCTGCAAGATGACGCCCGGCCCAGCGGATCGAGGGATGCTGCGAGGGATGCTTGGCGATGTAGGCGCGAGCCATGCGATCGAACGCCGCGTCGCCCATCAACGCCTTCAAGCCGGGCAGATCGTTCCCGAGCGCTTCGACCAGGCGCGCCCAATAGGCGTTGCGGTAGACGCCGAACATGGTCTCGGCAGATTCGCGCGCGTTGCCACGCACCGATTGGAGGATCTCCTGCGAGCGGCCGAGCAGCCCGTCCTGGAATGCGTGCTCGGTGCGCTGCAGGTCCATCACGCCACCTGCGCCGGCTGCCTGAGCGCGGCGGCGGCCACCTTGCGCGCCTGCGCGAGCTCCGCGGTCACCTCCGCAAGCGGCGGAATCTTGTCGTCGCGCTCGATCATGGTCGCGACCGCGCCGAACCGGCGGACGGCATGGCCATAGAGCTGCCACACGCCGTCGACCACCGGATGGTCATGGGTATCGATGATGTAGGTCTTGTTGTGCTCGTGCCCGGCGAGGTGGATGTAGGCAACCGCACCCTGCGGGATCGCATCGATATAGTCGGTGGCGCGGAAGTCGTGGTTGAAGGCGCTGACATAGACGTTGTTGACGTCGAGCAGCAGCCGGCAGCCGGTGCGGCGCGCGATCTCCGCCAGGAACTCCCATTCGGGAATCGAGTCGTTCGCGAACGTCACATAGGTCGAGGCGTTCTCCAGCGCGATCTCGCGGCCGAGGAACGATTGCACCTGGTCCACCCGCGCGCAGACATGCGCCAGCGCCTCCTCGGTCAAGGGCAGGGGCAGCAGGTCGTGCATGTTGAGGCCGGCGACGCCGGTCCAGCACAGGTGGTCGGAAATGATGGCGGGCTCGACCCGCGCCGCCAGGGCCTTCAGGCGCGCGAGATAGTCCATGTCGATGGGATCGGTCGAGCCGATCGACAGCGACACGCCGTGCATCACCATCGGATAGCGTTCGCGAATCGCCATCAGCTTGGCGAGCGGCCGGCCGCCCTCCACCATGTAGTTCTCGGACAGGATCTCGAACCAATCCACATCCGGCTTTCCTTCGAGGATTGCCGGGTAGTGCTGAGGCCGGAGACCAAGGCCGAATCCGAGTGAGCGAACCAGGTGCTCCGTCATGCTTGCTGCGACGCCTGGAGACAGAGGTCAGAAAGAAACGGGCGCCGGCCGTCTCCGACCGGCGCCCGTCGATCCTAGCAGAAAGTCGGTTAGCCGTTGATCACGGTACCGCCGGCGGCCGTGCAGGCCTCCGCGCTGGACTGCTCGACGAAGCCCTGGCCCTTGCAGGCGTTCTGGCCCTTGCAGGCGTTGCTTGCG
>DATFDU010000383.1:0-13966 GCA_035251915.1 Dongiaceae bacterium
TCCGTTGCTTGCCGTCATGGGTCAGCGTCCGCTCGAACGTTTCGGCGAACGCATCCTGCCCGAACGCAATGAGACAGGCTGTACAGATTTGGAGCGTTCGGATGACGCCCGCAAGTTCGGCAAACGCGCTCGACATCGAGCGCTTCTATACAAGAGTTCGACGATCGCGTGAAGCAGGCAGGCCGAATGCCTCGCGAGCCGCTTCAATCACCGCATCCCTCGGCTGGTTGGCATCGATGCGCGTCCAGTCGATGATGCCGAGGTCATAGGCGAGCTGTCGCTGCAATGTCTCGGGGGTCGCGTCGGAGGCGTCCTTGCCCCTCTGCGCGAGCCGAGCGCGCAGGGTCGCCTCGGACGCCTGCAGCCAGATGCCGGCAAATCCCGCTCCCGATCGGCGCGCCAGGTCGGCAAGGGCGGCGCGCTCTTCCGGCCGCGCGCAGACCGCGTCGATGACGACGCTGTGCCCGGCCGCCAGCAGCGCCGCGGCGCGGCGTTCGAGGGTGGCATAGACCCGTTCATTGACGGTCATGGTGTAGGCCTCGGCCGGCAGCCGCTCCTCGAGCGAGCTGCCGAACAACTGCTTGCGCACCACGTCGCTGCGCAGGACCCGTGCCCCGGCTCCGATGCCAAGCTCGCCGGCAAGCGCGGCCGCCACGCTCGACTTGCCCGTCCCGCTGAGCCCGCCCACCGCGAGCAGATGCGATGCCTTCGGCGCCAGCAGGTCGACCGCGAGATCGAAATAGGACCTGGCGTCCGCCAGCTTGCGTTCGCGCAGATCCGTTGTTTCAAGGCCAGCCGCTGCTGCCGCCGTGACATGCGCCCGCACGGCAGCGCGCAGCGACATGAACAGCGGCAAGGCCGGGACACCGTCGTCATCGCGCACCAGGTCCAGGTAGCGGTTGAAGACGAGCCCGCACTGCCGGGCCAGCCCGCGATGGCGCAGATCCATCAACAGGAAGGCCAGGTCATAGAGCACATCGATGCAGGAAATCAGGTCGCTGAACTCGATGCAGTCGAACAGGGTCGGCTGGCCATCGATCAGGCAGATGTTGCCGAGATGCAGATCGCCGTGACAGCGCCGGACGCGCCCTGTCCCGCGGCGCCGATCCAGCAACTCGGCCTGTTTCGCAAGCGCTGCCCGCGAGCCGTCGCGCAGCCGGTCGATGTCGGCGGTCCCGATCCCGAGCGGCGGGGAGCGGCGCAGATTCTCGTCATTGATCTGGATGACAGCGGTATTTCCCTGCGCTCCGCCCTGGTCGGGCTGGGCTTCGGCGATCGCGTGGAAGGCGGCGATACGGTCCGCCAGGTCGAATGCCAGCCGCGTCGTCAGCGCGCCCTGTTCCGCAAGGCGGCTGAAGAGAGCGTCCTGAGGAAAGCGCCGCATGACGACGACCCAGTCGACCGGTTCGCCGTGACCGTCGAATCCCAGTCTGCCATCTGGCGTGCGGCAGATCGGCGTCGCGGACAGATAGAGCGCCGGCGCGGTGCGGCGATTGAGCGCGAGCTCGGCCTCGCAGGCGCGCCGCCGCCGCTCCGTCGTCGAATAGTCGAGATAGGTGTATTTGACGGCGCGCTTCAGCTTGACGGCGCGGTCACCCGCCAGGAAGACGACGGACGCGTGCGTGGCGATCGTCTCGACGGACTCGATGGTGTCGCCGCGGTAGCTCGCAGGTTGCGAGAGGAACCGGATGATCTCCGACTGATCCTCGCTCGGCGTCGGTGGGCTTGGTATGACTGATCTCCTTGCCTTGGCGCTGGTCGGCATCAACCCGCAAACAGGCTCGTTCGCGATCCGCTGCCCCATAGCCAGATCGGCAGCGGAAGCGCCGCTCCACGTTCATGACCGCGCTACATCAGGTCTGCGGGCAAAACGCAATCGATACTCGCTGGGCGCGACACCAAGCTTTCGCACAAAAGCCCGCCGCATGCGTTCCTCGTCGCCGAAGCCGCAGATGGCGGCGATCTGCTTGATCGGGTTGGACGTCTCCGACAGGGCGCGGGCAGCTGCTTCGACCCGTACTCCCTCGACCAGCTTGGCGGGCGTCAGGTTGTCGGAGCGCCGATCGAACAGGCGGGCAAAGCTGCGCGGCGACATGCTCACCTTGCGCGCCAACGCCGAGACCGAAAGGTCTCCGGCAAGGTTCGCGCTGATGTAGGTGGCGATCTCGATCATTGGATCGTCGCGCCGGCGCAGGGCGGCCTGGCCGAGCAGCGCCGCGCTGAACTGGGCCTGCCCGCCCGGACGTTGCATGAACATCACCATGTCCTTTGCGGTCGCCATGGCGACGGCGGGACCAAGGTCGCGACGAATCAAGGCCAGCGCCAGATCGATGCCGGCCGTCACGCCCGCTGAGGTCCAGATATTGCCATCCTCGACGAAGATCGGATCGAGCTGCAGGCGGACCCTTGGATAGCGGGCGCGAAACAGATCCGTCATGTCCCAGTGGGTCACCGCCGTCCGCCCATCCAGCAGGCCGGCTTCAGCCAGCAGGAACGCTCCGCTGCATACGGAGCAGAGGCGGCGCGCGTGCGGAGCGGCACGCGCGATCCAGCGCACGAGCGCTTTATCGAGAACGGTCTGCTCCATGAAGGAACCGCCGGAGACGATCAGCGTATCCAGGTCCTCGAACAGGTGCGCGCCGACACGCTCCGTTGCGAGTGTCAGCCCCGAGGATGTCCGCACCGCGCCGCCGCGAAGGGAGACGTAGCGCAGGCTGTAATACGGCGGCCGCGTGCGTTCGAGGCGATTGGTGATGCCGAAGGCATCCGAAGGGCCGGCGATGTCGAGCGCAAGGGCGCCTTCGAAGGCGAGCAGAACGACCCGGCGCGGTTTGGCAGAAAACGAGGTCATATAGACATTTATGCCACGTCTCCCGCCCGGTAAACAGTGGAATGGCTTTGTTCGACGACCGACGATGAGGAGAGAACAAGATGCTCAAACTGAAACCCAACTGCGAATGCTGCGACCGCGACCTGCCGCCGGAGAGCGCTGAGGCGCGCATCTGCTCGTTCGAGTGCACGTTCTGCTCGACCTGCGCCAACCGCGTGTTCGGCGGCAGCTGCCCCAATTGCGGCGGCAACCTGGTGGCGCGGCCAATCCGGCCGGCGGCGATGCTGGGGAAGCATCCGGCCTCGACCGAGCGCACCTTGCGCGACGCGCCGTGCGGCACGCGTGCGGCGGAGTAATCGCCGTCAGGGCGTGGCGTAGGAGATCAGCTCCAGCAGCGATCCATCGGGATCGCGGAAATAGATGCTGATGCCCGCGCCGCGCGCCGCGGTGCGGGGGACGGGCTCGACCTCGACCGGCACCCTGTACTTTTCCAAGTGCGCCCGCGCTTCGGCGATCGGTCCCGGCCATTCGAAGCAGAGATCGCTATTGCCGGGCTGCACCGGAATCCGCGCCACCAGATCCGGCCGGTGGCCGGGCCCGTGGCAATTCAGCTGCGCGTCGCCGAACCGGTAGGCCCAGCCATCCCCCAGGCGGACGAGCTCGGCGCCCAACACAGCGCGGTAGAACGCATTCGAGCGTTCCCAATCCGAGACATGGATGACGCAATGATCCAGCTTGAGCTGCGGCATGGTACTCCCTCTCGATGGTCTCGAGACGAAAGACGCCGCAGCCCAGCCTGGTTCCCTCCGCCGTCAGATCGATGGGTCGGCGATCCGCATCATCTGGATATTGTCGCCGACGCGGCGGATCCGCAGGGCTTGCTGTTCGGTGCCGGGGGCGCCCGGGACGCTGACGAGCTGCTCCTGGCCGGGCTGCAGCGTCGCGGAGAACCGCACGATCAGGTGCTGCTCCGTTTCGGTGTCGGCCGCGACCACGGTGTCGACCGTCGTCACCAGGTGCCAGCCGTCGGCAGCGCTCGCCCAGTAGCTGACGGCGGTGGCCCCGTTGCCCAGCCTGGTGACGACGGCCTGGTTCTCGGCCACCGACTCCTGCTTGGGATGATGGTTGGCCCGGTCGTGCGGATGGTGGACCGGTTCGTCGGTGTAGGAAATGCCCGCGGAGCCGGCGACGATCAGCGCGCCGAAAGCGGCGGCCGCAATCAGGACGGCATTGTTCTTGCGCTGCACGATCTCTCTCCCTCTCTCGTTTGCGTGCACGCGATGGGCCGCGCAGTACGCGCGGTGACGCGGCCCATCGGTGCTTTGAGCCGCCGGCCGATTCAGAGCCCTGTCGGTCGCGCGGCGGTGAGAGGCATAGGCGAAGCCGGTCGGACTTGCTTGGAGACAAGGTGGAGAATTTGAGGAGAGACGTGCCTGCCGTCACAGACCGGCGGCGTTGCAGCCGCCAAACCCTTGGCAATAGAACGGTTTCGATGCGCGGCGGGCTCGGCGTATGCTGGCGGTTCAATCGACTCGGGAGACAAAAGCATGGCCCTCGAACCCCGCTCGCCGCGCCTGGCGGTGCTGATCGACGCCGACAACACCTCGGCCAAAATCGCCGACCGCTTGTTCGAGGAAATCGCGCAATTGGGCGAGGCCAGCGTCCGACGCATCTATGGCGACTTCACGCGCGCCGGCTTGCGCGGCTGGACCGACATCCTCGCCAAGCACGCCATCATCGCGCACCAGCAGTTCGCCTATGTCACGGGCAAGAACGCGTCCGACATCGCGCTGGTGATCGATGCGATGGATCTGATGCACAGCGGCCGGTTCGAAGGCTTCTGCCTAGTCTCGTCCGACAGCGACTTCACCCGCCTTGCCGCGCGCATCCGCGAGCAGGGGCTCGACGTCTTCGGCTTCGGCGAGCGCAAGACGCCGGAGAGCTTCCGCCAGGCGTGCCGCCGCTTCATCTATACCGAGAACCTGCTGATCGGCGTGCAGGCGGCGCAGGCGGATGCGCCAGTCAAGGCGCAGACGCCGGGCGATGCGGTGCCGCTGCTGAAGACCGCGATCGCGCAGATGGACAGCGAGGATGGCTGGGTTGGTCTCGGCGCGCTCGGCACGCGGCTCGCCAATCTCGCGGCGGATTTCGATCCGCGCAGCTACGGCGTCGCCAAGCTCAGCGATCTGGTGCGCAAATCGGGCGCGTTCGACATCGAGCAGACCGAAGGCCGGCGCGTGCGCGTCCGCTTGCGACCCGACGCAGCAGCGGCAGCGCCCGCAAAGCCACGCCGGCGCAGGCGGCAATCAACAGCCCGCGCCGCGACCTGACTGCGCCGCCAAGCTCCACGCGCGTCATCGCGTGGTGTGCCGGACAATCTCCGCGACGATCCTGTCCCAGTGCGCCGGCTGCAGCTCATGGCCGCCGCCTTCAATCCTGACGAGCCTTGCGCCAGCGACCGCCGCGGCCAGCGCCTCGCCATGCTCGATCGGGTACACCGGATCGGCCGTGCCGTGAAGGACGAGCAGCGGCGCCTTGACCTCGTGCAACCGGTCGCGCCACGCGTCGCCGATTCTCAGGGCGCCGTGGTTCGTCGCGCTCAGATAGCCGCCGGACCGATCATAGTCTTGCGCGATGAAAGCCCTGGCCTGCGCCTCATCGAAGGGATGCGCCGTGCCCGCAAGGACGCGCGAATCCTCGACCATGCAGGCGATCACCTGGGACCGGTCGGACCAGTCGACCGTTTCCGCCGCTTCCATTTGCGCCAGGAAAGCCTCGCTGAACTGCGGGAGATGCGATGTGTCCATTCCCACCGGCGAGCTGCTGATCGCTGTCAGCGACAGCACGCGCGACGGATGCTTGATGGCGACGACCT
This sequence comes from Dongiaceae bacterium, assembly GCA_035251915.1. Lineage (GTDB taxonomy): Bacteria > Pseudomonadota > Alphaproteobacteria > Dongiales > Dongiaceae > Dongia_A. The sequence goes on from DATFDU010000383.1 coordinate 5,706, forward strand.
GGCCGATCATGGCGCCGAGCGACATGCCGACGATATGGGCGGCCGGAATCATGTAACCGCCGAGCACGCGGAGCACGTCATCAACCATGTCGTCGAACGCGTAGCCCGGTTCGCCGATCGGGTATTTCGTCGAGTGTCCGGTATCCCGGCTATCATACCGGATGACGTTACGGCTATGGCTGGCCAGCCGCTCGCACAGCCCCTCCGGCCACCACAGCATGGACGCCATCCCACCCATGATGAGAAGCACCGTCGGATGATCCGGATCGCCGAAGCTCTGCGCGGCGAGCTCGACGCCGTCCGCGCGGATCAGCCGCTCGTTCATATCAGGCCCTCGCGGCGCAGGGTCGCCTGTACGGCAGGCCGCGTTTCGATCCGCGCGACGTAGGCGGGAAGCGGCTCGGGCAGTGCAAATCCGAGTTGTGCCGCGCCCCACGCCAGCTGGAAGAGATAAGGATCCGCGACGGTGAAGGTGTCTCCGAAGAGATAGTCCCGCTCCAGTCGGTCCGCGACGAAACGGAACCATCGCAATATTTCCTGGGCGATCGGCTCTCTGACGTCTTCTGGAAGCGTCAGGTAAGTGGGAAAGCGCTTGTGAATCTCGCTCGCGATGAAGCTCAGCATCTCGAGCAGGCGGTAACGGGCCAGATGACCTTGCGGCGCGAGCTGTGGCGCGCGGTCGGCGACCCAGGCCAGGATCGCGACATTCTCGGTCAGCACCTCGCCGTCGTCGAACATAAGGGCGGGCACATAGCCCTTCGGATTGATGTCGGTATAGCAACCGCCCCCTTCGATCTGCTTGGTCTCGATATCGACCTTGATGAGTTCGAACTCGATCCCTGCCTCCATCATCGCGATGTGGTCGGCCAGACTGGTGAAACCAGGCGCAGAGTAGAGCTTCACTGATCTGCCTCCTTCCTAGACTGCTTTGATATTGCAACCGGTTGCAAAATAAATCCACTGGTGCAATTATGCAAGTGGTTTTTGGAGGGCCACAGAATGAACGACGAGCACCGATCAGGTTGCCCGATCAATCTCACGCTCGAGGTGCTCGGCGATAAGTGGAGTCTGCTGATCCTTCGCGACATGATGTTCGGTCGCAAACGGCACTTCCGGGAACTCATGCGATCGGAGGAAGGCATCTCCTCCAACATCCTCGCCGACCGGCTGAAAAGGCTGGTCGAGCAAGGCCTCCTGACGAAGGCGGACGACCCGAGCCACAAGCAAAAAGCCATCTACAGCCTGACCGAGCAGGGCATCGAGTTGTTGCCGGTGCTGGCCCAGATGGCAGTCTGGGGCCGCAAGTATCGTCCGGTGAGCGAAGAGCTCGGCATCCGGGCCCAATTGCTGGACGAGGGGGGGCCCACCTTGTGGGCGGAGTTCATGTCGGAACTGCGAACGGCGCATCTCGGCGCGCCGGTTCATTCCAAGGCGAAATCCGACCGCCCATCCGCGACGGCCAGGCTGCAGGCAGCATACGAAGGAGTTGTGGCTAGGCAGAAGAGATCGGCCGCCCGCCGGGCTTGATGCGCGAACACGGCCTATCGGCGAAAGAGATCGTCGTCGCGCAGCGATCGGCGGGGCGTCACATCCTCTGCGAGGCCGATGTCGCGCAGGACGTGGCGCGAGCAATATTGCAGCGCGATCGCGGCCCTCCGATTGCGTGTTCCGAACAAAAGGACACGCATGCGGCCAAGCCAGCCAAGGCGAGGCGTCCGGCATTGCGGAAGCCTGTCGATTTCAAGCGCTTGTGTCATGACCGACTCTTTCGTTTCCTGAGGCCAAATCTGGCTTATGTTTCGACGGTGAATTTGCGCTCGACTTTCCCGCCCTTCAAACCGATCCTCAGGGGAAGAGCATAAAGCCACCTTATGGTTCGCCGATGTCCCGCCTGCCGCCTTTGTCCGCCATCCGGGCCTTCGAGGCCGCCGCCCGTCATGGCAGTTTCACCAAGGCTGCCGAAGAACTGGGCATGACCCAGGCCGCAGTCTCCTACCAGGTGAAGATCCTGGAGGACCGCGTCGGCGCACCGCTCTTCCTGCGGCAGCCGCGGCGGGTGGTGCTGTCCGAAGCCGGCAAGCGATTGGCGCCTGCGGTCGTGGACGCGTTCCAGCGGTTGAACGTCGCCTTCGCCAATCTGCGCGAAACCGATGAGAACGTGCTGTCGGTGACGGCGGTCAACACCGTCTGCACCAACTGGCTGGTGCCGCGGCTCGGCCGCTTCCAGGTGGCGCATCCGACCATCTCCGTGCGCCTGGAAATCTCGCAGCGCATGGTCGATTTCACGCAGGAGGATTTCGACATCGGCATCCGCGGCGGCAAGGGAGTCTGGCCGGGCGTCAAGGCGCACATACTGTTTCCGGTCCATCTGACCGCGGTCGCCAGTCCCGAGTTCCTGAAGCGCCACGGCCCGATCACGAAGGCTGAGGATCTGTTCAACCTGACGATCCTCGACGGCAAGGACGAATGCTGGGACCGCTGGTTCGCCGCCGCCGGAATCGCGAAGATGCCGCCGCTGAAGGGCGCCAGCGTCGAGATGCCGACGCAGCAGATGTTGGGCAGCGCTGCGATGGCGGGGCAGGGCGTCGCGCTGGTGACGCCGGCCTTGTTCGACACCGAGCTGGAGGAGGGACGCCTGGTGCAGGTGCTGCCGATCGTCTGCACCCACAACGATTCGCAATACTGGCTGGTCTATCGCGACGGCCGGCAGAACGTCCCGAAAATCAAGGCGTTCCGCGACTGGGTCCTGGCCGAGGTGGAGCGCGACCGCAACAGCAAGGGACGCACCGCTCCGCGCCTCGCGATCATGTGATCGCTCCACCAGCAGGGTCCGCTCCCGCGGACGAGTTCCAGCATCGCAAGATTGCCGCGATGGGGTTTGCCATGTCCATTCGATTGAGCGGTATCGCGCTTGCCGGCTGCGCGCCGACCTACTACGGCCAGCAGGGTTTCCAACCCGGCACCGTCACGCATCAAGGCGGCTATGGTTCCAATGGCGGCTACGCCTATGGCGGCGATTTCGGATCGGGCTACGACGATGACGGCCCGATCTTCCCGTCACGTTCCGTCACGTGCGACCGTAGTCGCAACATCTGCTATGACCGCTTCGGTCTCGATTACTATGCGACCGCACGCTACTTCGGCGACCGCGACGCCAACCGCGCCGTCAAGAAATACGGCGAGCAGGTGTTCCTGTTCTCGCCGAAGCACGGTGTCACGTGCGACCGCCGCTCGCGCTCCTGCTCCGATGCCGGCGGCCTCGATGTCGGTCTGACCGAGGATTATTTCGGCAACAAGGCGGAGCACAAGGTCGACGACTGGCGCGATGCCGCGGCTTTCAAGCCGGAGCCGAACGTCACCTGCGTGACGGCGACGAAGTCTGTTCGGACAAGAAGGGGCCAAGCATCACGCTGACCCAGGTCTATTTCGGCCGCGCCGCAGCCCAGGATCTTGCCGATGAGCTTGGCCCGAGCGCGCCTGGCTACATGCGCAGGCCATAGTCCGCGCCAGATAGGGACGAGGCGTCCGGCGATCCGCAAGCCTGCGCCGCGCAATAGTGTCACGCAGGCGTGATCGCGTTGCACGGCAAGGTCGGGAACGAAGCGTCACGCCGTTGTTTACGTAATGGGCGTAAGTGAATAGTGGAGGGCGGCCGCTATGATGGTGCGATTCTGTGCGATGGCGCTGGCTGCCGCGGCATTGACGGGCTGCGCGAGCGGCTATGGCGGCGGCTACGACTACTATCCGGGCGAGACCTACTATGATGATCCGTACTATGGCGGTGGCTTCGGCTATGGATCGTACTATGATGACTACGACCACTATGATCGCTACTTCCATCCAGCGGACAATGTGAGCTGCGACCGCAAGCGTGACATCTGCTATGACCGCTTTGGGCCGAGCTACCACGCCACCGCACGCTATCTGGGCGAGAGCGAAGCCAATGACGCGTACCACAAGTACGGCGACAGCGTATTCCTGTTCTCGCCGCGCCCCGGCGTCAGCTGCGACCGGCGCACCAGGGAATGCTCCGATGGACAATGGATGGGCCGCGTCGCGTCAGACCCACTGAGGCGCCTGGAGCCCGGCAACATCGGCTCGATCGGCGCCGGATCCCGGTTCGAGGATGACGACGCGCCGGTCAGGCGTGTCGCGCCGGCACGGCGCAGCAGTGACGATGATGCCATCACCAGGCGCGTCAAGCCGCAGGTCGAAGCGGCACCGCCGCGCAGGGCGAGCAACGACGATGACGTGGCGCGGCCATCGCGCCGGGTCCAGTCGGAGCAGCCCACCGCCCGGCCAAGGCTCAATTCAGGCGGCAAGGTCCTGGACGGTGGTGCCGGGAACGCCTGTCCGCCCCTGGGCTGCAAATAATTGATCCTGCGCTTGCCAACGCGAATAGGTCGGCAATCCTGGAGCGTAACGATCCAGTGATCGAGGGAAGGGATCGGTGACCGGCGCCGTTGTTGGTCTGGTAAGGGCGGGCGAACAACGAGGAGTCAGCAAAATGCTTATCCGTCGGATCTGTGCGGCAGTGATCGTCGGGCTGGCGATGTCGGCCGGTGCGGCCGGCAGCAGCCAAGCCGATTCGGATTGGTGGGACGACGCGCCATGGTGGCGCGCCTACAATTCCGGAGACCAGTCGAGCCGCCATTTCACGCGCGGCGATGTCCGATGCGACCGCGAGCGCGACGTCTGCTATGACCGCTATGGTCTCAGCTATCACGCGACCGCGCGCTACCTGGGTGAAAAGGAAGCCAATCGCGCGTACAAGAAGTACGGCAACAAGGTGTTCCTGTTCTCGCCGCAGCGCGGCGTGGTCTGCGACCGGCGCACCGAGACCTGCAGCGGCAAGCGCTGGAGCGCGAACAACAACTATGGCAACTCGGCGGACCGGAACACCCAGGCGAGGGATGGCTTCGGCGCCATCGGCTCGAGCAACGACTGGCGCTATCGCCAGCGTCAGAAACAGCAGTACTGGCCGTTCGACGACGATTAGAGCCGGCCGCTACAGGGCCAGCTTCATCCCTTCGTGGCTGGCCTTGAAGCCGAGCCGCTCATAGAAGCGGTGAGCGTCGTTGCGGCTCTTGTCGGTATAGAGCTGGACTAGATTGCAACCCCGGCGCCGGCATTCGGCGATGGCCCATTCGAACATGGCCGTCCCGATGCCGGCGCCGCGCCTTGAGCGTGCGACCCGCACCGATTCGATCTGCCCGCGCCAGGCGCCGCGCCGGGAGATGCCGGGGATGAAGCTGATCTGGAAGCAGCCGATCACCTCGCCATCCTGTTCGACCGCGACCAGCAGCTGGTTGGCATCGCGTTCGATCGCCGTGAAGCCGTCGACATAGCGCTGGTCGAGCGGCAGGCTGGCATCGTCGCGCGACTGCCCCAGCTGGTCGTCGGCGATCAGGGCGATCATGGCTGGAAGATCGTTGCGGGTCGCCTTGCGAAAGACCAGGCCGGTCATCTTCGGTCCTTTCTGGAATGCGCGTCATCATGGCCGATAGAAGGGCGCAAGCCGCTTTGCTATACCTACCATATGGCCTCGTTCAATCTCTAAGGTCGGCGCGCCAATCGCCTCATAATACAGCACAAAATCGAACGATCCCGATCCGTGATCAACTTTGCTTTCAAGCTGTCATTTATAGTGTTTTGATCCGATTCCTGAATAATCTCGCGTCACCGCGGTGCAGAATCGCGATATCTTTTTTGCATCTGCAGGCCGCGACGGGGAGCGATAGGCCACCTGCGGAGACGACCCACTTTTCAGGAGGCGCGGACGGATGGGACGGCTCACCACGCATGTCTTGGACACCGCGCTCGGGCGACCGGCAGCCGGCATCGCGGTCGCGCTGTACCGGGTCGCGCCGTCCGGCGGGCGGGAGAAGCTGGGCGACTTCGTCACCAATGCCGACGGCCGCTGCGACCGGCCCCTGCTTGATGGCGCGGCGCTGGTCGCCGGCACCTATGAGCTGACGTTCGCGGCGGGCGCCTATTTCGACCGGGCTGGGCTGAAGCTGCCGGAGCCCAAGTTCCTCGACGAGGTGACCATCCGGTTCGGGATCGCCTCGCCCGAGCAGCACTACCACGTGCCACTGCTGCTCTCCCCCTACGCCTATTCCACCTACCGGGGCAGCTAGCGATGAGCGAGCAGACCCGGCCGGTGCGGTTCCTGCTGGGCGACGAGCGGCGCGAGCTGAGCGCGATCGATCCCAACACGACCGTGCTCGACTACCTGCGCCGGGTCGAGCGCCGGGTCGGCACCAAGGAAGGCTGCGGCGAGGGCGACTGCGGCGCCTGCACCGTGGTGCTGGGCGAGCTCGAGGGCGATACCGTGCGTTATCGCCCAGTCAATTCCTGCATCCAGTTCGTCGGCGCGCTCGACGGCAAGCAGCTGCTGACGGTGGAAGACCTGGCCGACGACGCGCTGCATCCGTGCCAGCAGGCGATGGTCGATTGTCATGGCTCGCAATGCGGATTCTGCACCCCCGGCTTCGTGATGTCGCTGTTCGCGCTGTACCAGGAGCCGGGCACGCCGGACCGCAACCGGATCGACGATGCGCTGGCGGGCAATCTCTGCCGCTGCACCGGCTACGGCCCGATCGCCGCCGCCGCCAAGGCGATGAAGGCGGGCGCGAAGCCGGACCGGTTTGCGCGCCGCGCCGGCCAGACGGCGGCCGTGCTTAAGACGCTGGACGATGGCGCGATGGCAGGCCTGGAAGACGACGGCCGGCGCTACTTCGCGCCGCGCTCGGTGGATGCGCTGGCCAAGCTGCTGCTGGACCATCCTGGCGCGACCGTCCTGGCCGGCGGCACCGACGTCGGGCTGTGGGTCACCAAGCAGCTGCGGCGGCTCGGCCCCATCATCTCCATCGGCGCGGTTGCGGAGCTGAAGCGCATCTCCGTAGGCGACCGCTGGATCGAGATCGGCGCCGGCGTGACATACAGTGACGCCCTGTCGACAATCGCGGCGCACTATCCCGACATCGCGGACGTGATGCGGCGCCTTGGCTCGGAGCAGATCCGCAACGCCGGAACCATCGGCGGCAACATCGCCAACGGCTCGCCGATCGGCGATTCGCCGCCGCCGCTGATCGCGCTCGGCAGCCGCCTAGTGCTACGGCGCGGCGACCGGTTGCGCGAGCTGGCGCTGGAGGACTTCTTCCTCGACTACGGCAAGCAGGACCGCCAGCCGGGCGAATTCGTGGTTGCCGTGAAGGTGCCGGTGGCGGAGCCCGGCCGCATCCTGCGCTGCTACAAGATCGCCAAGCGTTTCGACCAGGACATCACGGCTGCGCTCGGTGCGTTCGCGCTCACCCTGGACGGCGGCACCGTTGCCGACATCCGCATCTGCTTCGGCGGCATGGCGCCGGTGCCCAAGCGCGCGCGCCAGGCCGAGGCGGCGCTCAAGGGCAAGCCGTGGACCCGCGAGACTATCGAGGCCGCCTGCTGGGTGCTGTCGGAGGACTACACGCCGATCAGCGACATGCGCGCCAGTGCGCGCTACCGGCTGCGGGTGGCGCAGAACCTGCTGCGCAAGTTCTTCATCGAGACCAGCCAGCCGGCAGCCAAGACCCGGATCCTCGCGGAGCGGAGGGCAGCCCATGCACGGGCATAGCCCAGTCTCGCCCAGGGCGGCGGCGATCCGCGGCGGCGTGCGCAGTCCGATCGCGCACGACAGCGCGGCCAAGCACGCAACCGGCGCGGCGGTCTATGTCGACGACATCCCGGAGCCGGCCGGCACGCTGCACGCGGCACCCGGCCTCTCGGCGCGGGCACATGCGCGGGTGCGCAGCATGGACCTCGCCAAGGTGCGTGCTGCGCCGGGCGTGTTGCTGGTGCTGACCGCCGCCGACATTCCGGGAGCCAACGACGTGTCGCCGATCGGCGCCGGCGACGATCCGGTGTTCGCGCGTGACATTGTGGAATTCCACGGCCAGGTGCTGTTTGCGGTCATTGCGGAAAGCCATATCGCGGCACGTTGCGCGGCCAGGCTTGCGCACGTGGAGTACGAGGAGCTGCCGCCTATCCTCACCGTCGACGAGGCGCTGGAGGCGAGTTCCTTCGTCCTGCCGGAGCATGTGATGAAGCGTGGCGATGCGGCGGCTGCCATCGCGCACGCGCCGCATCGGCTCAAGGGCGCGTTCATCCACGGTGGGCAGGAGCATTTCTACCTGGAAGGCCAGGTCTCGCTGGCGGTGCCGATGGAGGACGGCGACGTCATCGTCCATTGCTCGACCCAGCATCCGAGCGAAGTGCAG
>DATFDU010000384.1:0-9297 GCA_035251915.1 Dongiaceae bacterium
GCCGGCGCGCAGCATGTCCAGGTATTTCTCGGCAAAGCCGGCCTCCGCCTGCTGGTAGGCCGCGTACAGAGAGTTCACCAGGCAATCGCCGAACGCGTAGGCATAGACATAGAACGGCACATGGATGAAATGCGGGATATAGGCCCAGTAGGCCGCGTAGCCGGTATCGTCCGGCAGCGCCACCCCGTCACCCAGCGCCTCGCGCTGGGTCGCGAGCCAGATCTCCGAGACCCGCTCCGGCGTCAGCTCGCCCTCGCGCCGCGCTGCGTGCAGGCGCGTCTCGTATTCGTGCATGGCGATCTGGCGCACCACCGTGTTCAGCATGTCCTCGACCTTGCCGGCCAGCAGGACCTTGCGCTCCTCGGGATCAGTCTCGCGCTTCAGCAGCGCCTGGAAGGTCAGCATCTCGCCGAACACCGACGCGGTTTCCGCCAGGGTCAGCGGCGTGTCGCACAGCAGCTGGCCTTGCGGCGCCGCCAGCACCTGGTGCACGCCGTGCCCCAGCTCATGCGCCAGGGTCATCACGTCGCGGGTGCGGCCGTGATAGTTCAGCAGCAGATAGGGATGCGCGCTCGGCACCGTCGGATGCGCGAACGCACCCGGCGCCTTGCCCGGCCGCGGCGGCACGTCGATCCAGCCCTTGTCGAAGAACGTTCGGCCGACCTCCGCCAGCTTGGGCGAGAAGGCCCTGTAGGCGTTGAGCACCAGCGACTGCGCCTCGCCCCATGCGATCGGCTTGTCGTCGTCGTCCGGCAACGGCGCGTTGCGGTCCCAGTAGTTCAGCTTCGGCAGGCCGAGCCATTTGGCTTTCAGCTTGTAATAGCGGTGCGACAGTTTGGGATGGTTCGCCTTGACCGCGGAGACCAGGGCATCCACCACCTCGTCCTCGACCTGGTTGGCGAGGTTGCGCGAGGAGACCGGGCGCGCGAACTTGCGCCACTTGTCGTCGATCTCCTTTTCCTTGGCGAGGGTGTTGGTCACCAGCGCGAACACGCGCTTGTTGTCGCCGAGGCCCTTGGCGACGGCATCGGCTGCGGCCTTGCGCTTGGCGCCGTCCTGTTCATACAGGAGGTTCAGCGCCTCGTTGCTGGTCAACTTCTTGCCGTCGACGTCGAAGCGCAGGTCGGCCATGGTCTCGTCGAACAGGCGCATCCACGCCTGCCGGCCGACCACGTCGCGCTCATGCAGCATCTTCTCGAGATCGTCCGACAGCTGATGCGGCCGGAAGGCGCGCACCGTGTCCAGCCACGGCGCGAACCGCCGCAGCGGCGCATGGCCCAGCTTCGCCTGCATGTCGGCATCGGAGAGCTTGTTGATCTCCAGGGTGAAGAACAGGGTCTCGAGCGAGATCTGGGTCGCGCGCTCATTGGTGTTCTGCTGGAACCGGCCGTACTCGGTGTTGGACATGTCGCCGGCATAGAGCAGCTGTGCGTAGCTCATGACGCGGCCCAGGCTTTCCTGGATCCGCTCATAGGCGAGGATCGCGGCCAGGAAGTCCGCGCCGTTGAGGCTCGCCAGCTTGCCTTCGTACTGCTGACGGAAGGCGGTGGCCTTGGTGCCGGCGTCCTTGAGGTCGCGCTCCACCTCCGGTGCATCGGGGCCGGCATAGAGGTCGGCAAGGTTCCAGGTGGGAAGTGTCTGGGCGGCGGCGCCTTCGGGGGTCATGGCTTAAGATCCTGGGATAATGCCCCGAGCGGCCTCAGGGCTTTGGCATTTGTCTCGACCTGATTTATATGGGAACACCCACCGCCCCGCCAAGTGAGCCAACTGTCACAAATCCCGACGAAATGACGCGATCCTGCCCTATGTTCCATCAGACCCGCGTGGCCGCCGCAGCATGAGCAAGCCGGTCGTCATCCGCGTCGAGCAGCCGGGCGACATCCCTCATATCCGCGACATCGTCGCGCACGCCTTCGGGCAGCGCGCGGAAGCGGACCTGATCGACCAGCTGCGGGTCGATGGCGATAGCCTCATCTCGCTGGTTGCGGTCGGCGAGCGTGGCGAGCTGGTCGGGCACATCCTCTTCAGCCGCCTCCCGATCGAAGGCGCCAAGGGCCGGGTGACCGAGGCCGCCGCCCTCGCCCCGCTCGCCGTCCGTCCCGAGCATCAGCGCAAGGGCATCGGCAGCGCGCTCACCAAGGCCGGGATCAGGGCCTGCGCCGCCCGCGGCCTTGCCGCCATCATCGTGGTCGGCGATCCCACCTTCTACCGGCGCTTCGGATTTTCCGCCGAGACGGCCCGCGGCCTGCGCTCGCCCTATCCCGGCGATGCGTTCATGGCCCTGGAGCTGAAGCCGGGCGCATTGCGCGCCAAGGGCACAGTGCGCTATGCCGCAGCGTTCGGCGCCCTCCCGGTCGAGGACCACTCATGAACTACGACACCATCCCCAGCCTGCCGCGGCTGTTCTTCGACCAGGCGCAGAAGCTGAGCGCCAAGCCGTTCCTGTGGCGCAAGGACGATGCCGCGTTCCGACCGATCCGCTGGAGCCGCGTCGCCGCCGACGTGCGCGCGCTGGCGCGCGGCCTGATCGCCCTCGGCGTCAAGCCGGGCGACCGCGTCGCCCTGATCGCGGAGAACCGCCCGGAGTGGCTGATCTCCGATCTCGCCATCATGTCGGTCGGCGCGATTACCGTGCCGGCGTTCTCCACCAACACCGTCGACGACAACCGTCATGTCCTCACGCACAGCGGCGCGCGCGGCGTCATCATCTCCAACCCGAGCCTTGCCAAGCGCGTCCTGCCGGCCGCCATGATGGCGCCGGAGCTGAACTTCCTGATCGCGATGGAGAGCCTGAGCCAGACCCAGCAGCTGCCGCTGCGCTTCCTCAGCTGGAGCGAGGCGATGAGCCTCGGCGATCCGAAGCTGGATTCCGAGATCGAAGAGCGCGTCGGCGCCCTGGCGCGCGACGAGACCTGCTGCATCATCTACACGTCGGGCACCGGCGGCGTGCCCAAGGGCGTGATGCTCACGCACGGCTCGATCCTGTGCAACATCAAGGGCGCCTACAAGCTGCTGCAGGAAGTCGGCATGGGCAACGACAGGTTCCTGTCCTTCCTGCCCTTGTCGCACTCCTACGAGCATACGGCGGGCCAGTTCCTGCCGATCTCCATCGGCGCACAGATCTATTACGCCGAGAGCATCGACAAGCTGACCGACAACATGGCGGAAGCCAAGCCCACCATCATGACCGCGGTGCCGCGGCTCTACGAGGTGATCCACCAGCGCATCCAGCGCGGCCTTACGAAGGCGACGCCGTTCCAGCGCAGGATGTTCGACCTCGCCTACACGCTGGGGCGCAAGAACTACGAGCATCCGGGCACGCTCACCTTCAAGGAGCGCATCCAGAACTTCCTGTGCCACATCCTGGTGCGGCGCAAGGTCGCCAAGCGGTTCGGCGGCCGGCTCAAGGCGTTCGTCTCCGGCGGCGCCGCGCTCAACTACGAGATCGGCGTGTTCTTCCTCGCGCTCGGCGTGCCGCTGCTGCAAGGTTACGGCCAGACCGAGGCCTCGCCGGTGATCAGCGCCAACCGGCCGAAGAAGATCAAGATCGACACCGTCGGCCCGATCTTCGACGGCCTGCAGGCGCGCATCGCCGAGGACGGCGAGATCCTGGTCAAGGGCGAGGCCGTCATGAAAGGCTACTGGCGCGACCCGGATGCGACCGAGCGCGCGATCGGCGACGGCTGGCTCTACACCGGCGACATCGGCGAGTTCGACGGCGACGGATACCTGAAGATCACCGACCGCAAGAAGGACATCATCGTGCTGTCGGGCGGCGACAACGTCTCGCCGGCGCGGGTCGAGGGCTTCCTGGTGCTGCAGCCCGAGGTCGCGCAGGCGATGGTCCATGGCGACCGCCACCCGCACCTGGTCGCGCTGATCGTGCCCGATGCAGACTTCGCCAAGGATTGGGCGTCAGGCAACAACGCGGCGGACGACCTCGCGACGCTCGTGGAGAACCCCGCCTTCACCCGCGCCGTCGGCGCCGCGGTCGAGCGTGTGAATAGGACCCTCGCCCCGCTCGAGCGCATCCGCCGTTTCGCCGTGCTGCCGGAGAGCTTCACCATCGACAACGCGATGCTGACGCCATCACTCAAGATCCGCCGCCACAAGATCCGAGAGAAGTGGGGCGACGCGCTCCAGAAGCTGTACGAGCGGAGTTAGCGTGCTATAGCATCACATACACTCGACCATCGCCACCCACTCTCCCGTCATCCCAAGGCTTGGCCTTGGGATCCACGAGTTCGCTGGCGCCAACGCGGTCCTGCCCAACGAAACTCGTGGATGGCAAGGCCAAGCCTTGCCATGACGGAGGAAAGAGCGAGCTATCTGCGGCTGTACCGGTGCTTCACGCCGACCGGGAAGTAATCCGTATGACCCTTCGACCACAGCGTCACCGCCGGGCGCTGGTCGCTTTTCGACACGTAGCTTGCATACTCGCTGTTGTGCGCCAGCAGCGTGTCGAGGATCTCACGCTCGGCCAGCTCGATGCGCGTGGGATCGGCGTTCTCCCTGTCCGCCAGCTCGATCGCCACCGTGAAGCGCGGCCGCTCCGCCAGCCCCTCCTTCACCTCCATCACGAACTTGCCGGTGGTCCAGCGGCTGAGGCTCGGTTTCTCGAGCGCGAGGCTGATGGTCTCCGGGAAGATGTTGGCGCCGAAGAACGACAGCGTGAAGTTCGCCCGGCCGAATACATAGACGAACGGCTGCCGTCGCGCCCGCAGGCCGGCCTGCGCCACCGCCGTCTCGGCATCGAACTGGTAGTCCGCCAGCTTCGCGCGCATCGCCTCGAAGCTATAGATGCCGCCCTGGTCGGCGATGTGATAACGGATCAGCGGCGCGCCGTTGTCGCCGCTGAAGGCGAGCGTCCCGTCCTCCACCACCTCGAAATAGCGCGCAGTCGGATCGTACTGGCAGAGCGTCGGCAGCCGCTCCTCGCCGAACAAGGCCTTGGCCGCCTCGGGGTTTTCGCTGAGGAAGCGCCGGATCGCCACCGACAAACCGGTCTCGTTGCCGAGCACGCCGGCGTCCGCCGTGCCATAGAGCGAGGCGATGCTGTTCAGCCCTTCGTCCTGCTCCAGACGCTCCAGCACCAGGTCGCGCCAGGTCTCACTGAACACCTCGCCGGCTGTCACCAGGCGGACATTGAAATTGCCCCAATCGATCTTCTCGCCGCGGCCTGCATCGACCACCTCCTTGAGGAACGGCGGATAGCCGAGCAACACGGTCTGCTCGAAATCCGGCGCCAGGCGCTTCACCACGCGCAGGATCTCGTCGATCTTGTTGCCGGGCGTCACGATCAGCAGCGGATAGCCCTTCGCCGCGATCCAGCGCAGGCACGAGGTCGTGTACATGCCGCCGACCCAGGAGCCGAGCGCGAAGCACACCACCGCCAGCGTGTTGCGCTCATGGGCGCGGAACGAGTCGCGCAGGACCTGCTCGAACCTGACGGCCATCGGGAACTCGTGATTGAGGCCGCGCGGCCACAGGGTCGGCTCGCCGGTCGAGCCCGACGACACCGCGAAGAAATCGCACGCAGCGAGGTCGCCGCCCTCCACCAGCGCTTCCAGCGGGAAGCGCCGCACGTAGTTTTCCTTGTTGAGCAGCGGCAGCCTGGCGAAGTCGGCGGCATCGTGGATATCGGCGACGTTGAGCTTGGCCGCCGTCAGCATTGCGCCATAGGCCGGCACGCTGTCGGCCGCGCGCCGCAGCAACGCCAGCGCCTCGGGCAAGCCGTCGCCGGTCTCGCCTGGCGACAACAGCGCGTCGAGATCGCTGTCGAGAAATCGATCGAAGGCGGAACGGGGATCGCGCGCCATGGTCTGCCCCGATGGTGGATATCTCCGGCATTACGCCAGATGCGGCCCAATGGTTGCAACCGGTTACCGGTTTGCTGCCCCGGATCGTCGATATGTCATGGGAATGCCGGACGACACCTTGTAGATTGGACACATGGCGCTCAAACGGATGGACAACGTAGGGATCGTCGTCGATGACCTCGGAGCGACGATTGATTTCTTTCGCGAGCTCGGCCTTGAGCTCGAAGGGCGGGCCATGATCGAAGGGGAATGGGCCGGACGTGTCACTGGACTGGGCGATCAGCGCGTCGAGATTGCCATGATGCGCACGCCGGACGGCCACGGCCGGCTCGAGCTATCCCGCTTCCTCACGCCGCCGGCCGTCGCGGATCACCGCAACGCCCCGGTTAACGCTCTGGGCTACCTCCGCGTCATGTTCACCGTGGACGACATCGACGAGACGCTTGAAAGGCTCCGCAATCGCGGCGCGCAGCTAGTAGGCGAAGTAGTCCAGTATAAAGACGCGTATCGGCTCTGCTACATCCGCGGACCTGAAGGGCTTCTCATCGGACTCGCCCAGGAACTCAGCTGAGCGCAATACAAGGGCAGACCGCAAACGCAGCTCGCCCTTCAGCACCTTCCTCTATCGCTACCCTGCCGCCATCAAGCTCTTTGCTGCTCGTATCTGGATTAAGAGCTTGTGAGTCTACGGCCTTAGCGGTCCAGCCACACCGTCCGGTAGCCGTCCCTGCGCCACAGGATCGGGAAGAAGCTCTCGTCCATCGCTAGGTCGCCATGCCGCTTGTAGCGGTTGTAGATGTAGCTGACGTTGGTCGGGTGGAACTGCGCCTCCGAATCCATGCAGTGCGCCACCACCGAGCGGCGCGGCCGGTCGGCGCGGTTCATGTCGGAACCGTGCCAGGTGCCGCCGTGATGGAAGGCGCAGCCACCGGCCGGCACTTCGATCGGCACGATGTCGGCCGTCATGCCCGCGCGCTCGGCCGCGGCGCGAAATTCCTTCTGGTAATCCTCCGGCGCGTGGAATTTCTCGATCGGCGGCGAGATGCCCCATTTGTGCGAGCCGCGCGCATATTCGATGGTGCCGCCCGCCGCGCTGGTGTCGTCAAGCGCGATCCAGCAGGTTGCCATGTGCGAGGGCGTGAACCATTTGGCGTAGGAGTCATCCTGGTGGTAGCCGAGCGCCTTGGCGCCCGCCGACTTCCAGATCACGTTGTCCTGGCAGATGCGCGCGCCGGCCCAGCCGCTGAGTTCGGCGAGGCAGCGCCCGACCTGTTCGCTCAGCACCACGCTCGCGACCGTGCGGTCGGATTTCCAGCCGTTGCAGATCTGCCGCGTGCGGTCCGGCCGGTCGCGGCCTTCCTGCCAGTTCCATTCGTCGGGATAGAGCCCGGTCTCGAACTCGCCCTTGAACAGCGGCTCGAACCGCGCGCGCAGGCGCTCGACCGTCTCGGCGTCGAGGAACTTGTCAAGAATCAGGAAGCCATCCGCCTCGAAGCGGCGCTTGTGGTCTTCGGTCAGGAGCGGTGCCATGGCGCCAGTCTGGGTCGGTCCATTGGGGAACGATGCGGCGAATTCGACACGGATTGACGGAGAGTCGCAAGGGGACAGGCCGCTAGCCCTTCGGCTTGCCCGCCGGCTTGGCGGCCTTTGCCCCGGCGAAGTCCGCGCCAGGGGACAGCATGCCGGTCACCTCGGCCCCGGTGAAGTCGGCTTCGTTGAACTTGGCGTTGCCGGCACGCACCGGCCATTCGCGGGTGGTTCCGTCCGGCAAGGTCACGATCTGCACCTGGAGGTCGGCGTCATGGAAGTCCACGCGGCGCAGGACGGCGTCGGACAGGTCGGCGCCTTTCAAGTCCGCCCCGGCAAAGCTGGCGCCGGTGGCATCGGCCCGCGTCAGGATGGCGAGCGACATGCGGCAGCGGTCGAACCGCGCCGCCCGCAGGCGGCAGTTTGTGAAGACCGCGCCGGTCAGGGTGCGGCCGGAGAAGTTGACGGCGGAAAGGTCGCGCCCCATGAAGTCGGCGCGCGCGCCCTTGGCGCCGGAGGTTTCCACCCAATCCTCGTGCGCCTTGATCTGGTCGGCGATCGCGGCGGCGGCCTCCTCGGAATCGTCGACGGAGATCGCCTCCCGCAGGTCCAGCGCGCCGATATAGGCGGCCTTGGCGAAGTCGACATGGAACACGTTGGCATCGCGCAGCACCACGCCGCTCATGTTGGCGCCGTCGACGATCGCACGGTTGAGCAAGGTGCGGGACAGGTTGCAGTTGGTGAGATTGGCGCCGCGCAGGTCGGCGTCCTTGAGCGAGCTGCCGGCGAGATTGGCGTCGCTCAAGTCGGCGTTGCGCAGCACCGCCGCCGACATGTCGGTGCGCTTGATGACCGCATGGTGCAGCTTGGCGCCGGCGAGGTCGGCGCGCTGCATCTTGGTGCCGCTGACCGCCCCCTTTTCCATTTCCGGCGGCGCCACGGTTCCGGCGACGCTGACCAGCAGCGTGCCGTCGCGAAAGTCGCAGCCCATCAGCTTGGCCTCGGTGAAGTCGGCCGCCGACAGGATGGCGCCGCGGAAATCCGCGTGGTTGCAGTTGGCCCGGCGGAACGAGGTGCCGGTGAGGTTGACGCCGAACAGATCGGCCTCGACCAGGATCGCGCCGTCCAGGTTGCAGTTGATGAACTGCGCGCCGGTCATCTTGGCGCGGGTCAGGTCGACGCCGCGCAGGTCGAGCTCGCGCAAGGTGCGCAGCGACAGGTCGGCCCGCTTGCCGCGCCGGTCGTTGAACAGCCAGCGCCGGTGCGCCGTGATGAGTTCCAGGGCCTCCTTGTCATGAAGCTCGAGCATGGCTCAGCCGAAATAGCCGGCCCTGACCGCGCAACCGAGCATGTTCGTGATCAGCCGCCCGGCGGTGATGCAGGTCAGGCCGCCGACGTCACGCTCCGGCGCGATCTCCACGATGTCCATGCCCACCACCCGGTTCTTCATCACCGCGTGGCGGATGATGGCGCGCGCCTGCACGAAGGTGACGCCGCCCGGCACCGGGGCGATCACCCCCGGCATGATGGTGGGATCGAGCCCATCGGCGTCGATCGTCAGATAGACGTTCTTGCCGGTCGGCAGCCGCTCCAGCAGCGCCGCAATCCCCATCTCGTGCAGATCCCAGGCGCTCACAAGGTTGGAGCCCCACTTGCGCGCGTCCGCCACCTCCTCCTCGCGCGCGCTGCCGACGCCGCGCAAGCCGATCTGCCAGGCGCCCTCGACCCAGGGCAGCTCGGAGGCGCGGCGGATCGGGCTGGAATAGCCGTCGCGCACGCCATTCACGTGATCGCGCCAGTCGAGATGCGCATCGATGTGGATGAGGGTGATCGGCCCGCGCCCTTCGTAAGCGCGCAGCGCCGGCACGCTGGCGCCGTGATCGCCGCCCAGGATGACCGGGAGCGCGCCCGCTTTCAGGATGGCGCGCACCGCCATCTCGGCGCGCTTCAC
>DATFDU010000385.1:0-10533 GCA_035251915.1 Dongiaceae bacterium
ACCGGATCTTCGAGTCCGGCCCCACCAGCGACATCCACATGACGACCGGCGCGCTGATCGCCGCCTCGATGCTGACCGGCCGCGCCATGGCGCCGCTCGGCCAGATCGCCGGCCTCATCATCCGCTTCCACCAGTCCTGGACCTCGCTCAAGGGGCTCAACCGCCTGATGGCGTTGCCCGTGGAGCGGCCGCGCGGCAAGGTCTTCATCCGCCGCCCGCGCATCGAGGGCGCGATCGAGTTCCGCAACGTGATGTTCAAGTATCCCGGCGCGCAGACGGCGGCGCTGGACGGCGTCTCGTTCAAGATCCAGCCTGGCGAACGGGTAGGCATCCTGGGCCGCATCGGCTCCGGCAAGACCACGATCGAGCGCCTGATCCTCGGCCTCTACGAGCCGGACGAGGGTGCGGTGCTGGTCGACGGCACCGACATCCGCCAGCTCGACCCGACCGACCTGCGCCAGAACATCGGCTGCGTGCTGCAGGACCCGCACCTCTTCTTCGGTTCGGTCAAGGATAACATCACGCTGGGCGCGCCCTACGTGGACGAGGCCTCGGTGATCCGCGCCGCGACCCTGTCCGGGGTCGACCAGTTCGTGCGCCAGCATCCGCTCGGCTACGACATGCCGGTGGGCGAAAATGGCCGCATGCTCTCCGGCGGCCAGCGCCAGGCCGTGGCGGTCGCCCGCGCCCTGCTGCTCAACCCGCAGATCATGGTGTTCGACGAACCCACCAGCTCGATGGACAACAGCACCGAGGCCGCGTTCAAGCAGCGCCTGGGCGCGATCGCGCGCGGCAAGACCATCATCCTGGTCACCCATCGCCATTCGATGCTGGCGCTGGTCGACCGGCTGATCGTGCTGGACCGGGGCAAGGTGGTTGCCGACGGCCCGAAGTCCGGCGTGCTGGAAGCCCTGATGGGCGGGCGCGTGCAGGCGCGCGAATGACGGCAGGCTGGAGAGACGAAGCATCATGTCGCTGACCAATCGAGATCTCTGGATCGACCCGTCCGAGACGGAGCGGGAAGGCACCAAGCTGTTCGGCCACCTGCTGCTGTTCACGCTGATCGTCATCGTCGTGGTCGGCCTGGTGTGGGCGAACTACGCCGTGCTGGACGAGATCACGCGCGGCGAGGGCAAGGTCATCCCGTCCAGCCAGACCCAGGTGATCCAGAGCGTGAAGGGCGGCAAGATCAAGGCGCTCAACGTGCGCGAAGGCGACATCGTCGAGCCCGGCCAGGTGGTCGCGGTGCTCGACAACACCGAGCTCGCCACCAACGAGGCGGAGCTGCGGCAGCGCAAGTGGACGTCCTCGGCCGCGCTCGCGCGGCTGCAGGCCGAGATCGCCGGCAAGGAAGATCCGGCCGAGATCGCGTTCCCCGACGACTTGTTGCAGGAAGCGCCGCATGTCGCCGAGACCGAGCGGTCGGTCTTTGTGATTCGCCAGCAGCAGGTGCAGTCGCAGCGCGCGACCATCAATCAGCAGGTCGAGACCAAGCAGCAGGAGCTGCGGCAGATCGACACCAAGGTGTCGACCGCGCGCAAGAGCCTCGATATCGCGCAGCAGCAGGTCGACATCCTGGTGCCGATGGTCGCGAACAACATCGCATCCAAGGTCGATCTGCTGCGGGCCCAGCAGGAAGTGCAGCAATACCAGTCGGAAATTTCCAATGCGGAGGCCTCACGTCCGCCGGCCCGTGCAGCCCTGGCGGAAGCGCAGGCGAAGCTCCAGGAAATCGACGCGACGTTCCGCGCCGAGGCAGCGCAGCAGATGAACCAGCATCGCGCCGAACTGGCCTCGGTCAGGGAGCTGCTGTACGGCGCGGTCGCCCAGGGCGGCGAGCAGAGCCTGCGCTCGCCGGTCTACGGCACCGTCAAGCAGATCAAGTTCCATACCCTGGGCGGCGTGTTGCAGCCGGCCGAGCAGCTGATGGAGATCGTCCCGATCGAGGACACGCTGCTGATCGAGGCGCAGATCCGGCCGCAGGACCGCGGCTTCATTGCCCCCGACCAGGCCGCCAAGATCAAGATCACGGCGTACGATTACAGTATTTACGGCGGGCTCGACGCCAAAGTGGAGCAGATCAGCGCTGATGCTATTGAAAATGAAAAGAAAGAACTGTTCTTCCGCGTCCGTTTGCGGACCGACCGGAACTATCTGATCGGCAAGGATGGCGGCGAGTTGCAAATCATCCCGGGCATGACTGCAACCGTTGATATCTTGACTGGAAAGAAAACAGTCCTAGAGTACCTGCTGAAACCCATTCTCAAGGCACGCGATATAGCTTTGTCAGAGCGTTAGAAAACTGATGCGAGCGACTGACAAATCTGGTACTAAGCGAAAGGGACACAATCTTAGTGTAGGGTTCGCAAAGAGTTTGGTTAAGTTGCTGCGCGTCCGAGGGGGCCGCAGCTAGTACGTCTGCATTGGGGGAAAATCCATGAAGTTGGAAGCTCTGTCGCTTCGCCGTGCCTCGTTGCTGCTTGGCACTGCACTGTTGACCGGCATCGCCGGTTTTGTCGGGCCGGCATCGGCCATGTCGCTGCAAGAGGCGGTCGGATTGGTGATCTCCACCAATCCGGAAGTCGGCGTCACGGTCAAGGACCGCCGCGCCATCGATTACGAGCTGCGGCAGGCCCGCGCGCTCTACTATCCGCAGATCGACATCCGGCTCGACGCCGGAATCGATTTCTCCGAAAACGAGACCACCGACGTCGGCAACGACCGCACGAACCAGGGCGTGCACGATCACGGCCGCTGGCTCTACGGCCGCCGCGACGCCCAGGTGACGCTGCAGCAGCGCATCTTCGACGGCTTCGAGACCGACTCGGAAGTCGAGCGCCAGAAGCAGCGCATCGCCTCCGCCGGCCAGCGGATCCAGGACCAGGGCCAAGTGTCGGCGCTCGACGGCACGCAGGTCTACCTCGACGTGCTGCGCCACACCGAGCGCGTCGCCAATGCCGAAGAGAACGTCCGGGCGCATGAAGAGACGCTGCGTCTGGTGCAGCGCCGCGCCGAGCTCGGCGGCGGCAATGTCGCCGACGTCCGTCAGGCCGAAGCGCGCCTTGCGACCGCCCGCACCAACCTCAATGAAATCCAGGGCGACCTGCGCGACGCACGTGCGAGCTTCCAGCGCGTGATCGGCGTCGAAGCCCAGGACCTCGAGGCGGTGACGCTCGACAACGCGATGATCGCCCCGACCGAGGAGGAATCAGTCGCCCGCGGCCTGACCACCAATCCGAAGGTGCTGCTGGCCCAGGCCGACGTAAGGGTCTCCGAGGCCGAGATCGAGAAGGAAGCGGCGCCCCTGTATCCGCGCCTCGACCTCGAGGTCATCGGCAACAACAACCGCCACAACAACGGCCGCGAGGACACCACCTACAGCGCGACCTTCCTGCTGGTGGCCCGCTACAACCTCTATCGCGGCGGCGCCGACCTGGCGCGCGTGCGCGAGTTCAAGTGGCGCAAGGCCGAGGCCCAGGAGCAGCTGCGCGTGCAGGAGCGTGCGGTTGCCGAGGATGTCCGCCTGTCGTGGAGCGCACGCGACACGCAGCGTAACCGCATCCAGACCCTGACCGACCAGGTCGAAGCCAACCAGAACACGCGCGATGTCTACGCGCAGCAGTTCGACATCGGCCAGCGCAGCCTGCTCGACCTGCTGGACGCGACCAACGAGCTGTTCCTGTCCAAGAACGACCTGATCACCGCGAACTACGAAGAGCTGTTCGCCAACTACCGCATCCTGGCCTCGCAAGGCCAGCTGGTGCAGTCGATGGGTGTGGCATTCCCGACCGAAGCGACTCCGGGCGAAGCGGAGTTCGAGACCAAGGTGCCGGGCGAGACCAGCGGCGGCTGAGCCGTCCCGTCCAGCGCCTGACAGCGTTGTGCAAACCGCGCGTGATCTTCACGCGCGGTTTTTGCATGGTGGAGGGATGCGGCACGATCGTGCCATCACCGGCATAGCCTGTTGAGTTTCGAGCATGAGCGCGAAGAAGTGGGGAGCGGATGTTGCCGCGCTCCGGCATCGGGACTTCGCACTCTACGTGAGCGCGAACTTCCTGACGACCATCGCGCTGCAGATCCAGGCGACGGCCCTGGCCTGGCAGATCTACGCCATCACGGGAGATCCGTTCCAGCTCGGTCTGGTCGGGCTGGCGGAGTTTCTGCCGGCGGCCCTGCTGGCGCTGCCCGCCGGGCACCTGGCGGATCGCATCGATCGCCGGCTGCTGATCCTGATCGGCGTGACGGCCGAGCTGTTCGCGGCGCTGACCCTGCTGTTCCTGGCTTCGACGGATCACATCACCGAGGTCGCGATCCTTGCGCTTGCCCTGTGCTTCGGCATCGCGCGCGCGATCTCGACCCCGGCGGCGCGGGCCCTGATGCCCAACCTGGTGCCGAACGAACACCTGCCGAGCGCCGTCGCCTGGTCCTCGACCAGCTGGCAGGTGGCAACCATCGCCGGCCCTGGCTTCGGCGGCGCGCTCTATTCAGGTTTCGGTGGCCTGCTCTATCCGGAAATACCGGCGGTGGCGTACGGCGGCGCCGCACTGGGATTTGCCGGCGCAGTCCTCCTGTTCTTCCTGATGCGTGGCCGGCCCGTCGCCATGGTCGCCAGGAAACAAGGTGACTTCCTCGCGATTCTTGCAGGCCTGGCGCTGATTTTCCGGAACCGCCTGCTGCTCAGCACGATCTCGCTCGACCTGTTCGCGGTGCTGTTCTCCGGCGCCACCGCGCTCATCCCGGTCTTTGCGCAGGACATCCTTCACGTCGGCGCGGAGGGCGGCGGGCTGCTGCGCAGCGCCCAGGGCGTCGGCGCCACGGTGACAGCGCTGCTTCTGACCCAGTTTCCGCTGCAGCGGCATGTCGGCCGGCGGCTGTTCATGGCGGTCGGCCTGTTCGGGGTTGCCGCGCTCGTCTTCGGCCTGTCGCGCGACTTCTGGCTGTCGTTCGCGGCGATGCTGGTGCTGGGCGCGGCGGATATGGTCAGCGTCTTCATTCGGGCCACGCTCGTGCCCCTGGCCACGCCCGACGAATTGCGCGGCCGCGTGACCGCGGTCGAATCGGTCTTTATCGGCGCCTCCAACGAACTCGGCATGTTCGTGGCCGGCGCCGGCGGCGCGCTGCTGGGGCCGGTGGCGGCGGTCCTGGTGGGCGGCAGCATGACCCTCGTCATCACGTTGTCCTGGGCGGGGCTGTTCCCCAAGCTGCGCAGGCTCGACCGGTTCACGGATCTGCAGCGCGCGGATGGTCCGCAGGGTTGAACGGCGCAAGGCGTTCAAGTTGGGCAGGGAATTTGGAGGCCCGGGCCGGAATCGAACCGACGTACGAGGATTTGCAGTCCTCTGCATGGCCACTCTGCCACCGGGCCGGAAGCGGCCGGATCAGGAGGGTCCCGACGTGGCGGCCGTGTTTGGCGAGCGCACGTATAGGGCCGATCCGGCGAGGCGGTCAAGCACGGGTGGACACGCTGCGGGGTCGGCCGTTAACCAGGGGTGGGCGCGTTGAGTTTGGGTGTCGCGGCGGTTATAACCGTCCCGGAAAGATCATTGGACAGGCTCTGGAATGCTGCGGCAGAACCAGCCGCTTCCGGGCCATTCGAGGGGCCGAGAGGGCAAGCATTGAAAATGGACTACGCAATCGCGCGCCAGCACATGGTGGACAGCCAGGTCCGCACCAACAAGGTCACGGATGAGCGCCTGATCGAGGCGATCCGCGCCTTGCCGCGCGAGCGTTTCGTGCCGGACCGTGCCCGGTCCCGCGCCTATCTCGACGACGACGTGGAGATCGCGCAGGGCCGCTACCTGATGGAGCCGATGGTGACCGCGCGGCTGATCCAGGCGGCCGAGGTGAAGCCCGACGATATCGCCCTGGTGGTCGGGGCCGGGACCGGCTACGCCGCCGCGTTGCTGTCGAGGCTGGCCAATACGGTGGTGGCATTGGAATCCGAGCAGCAGCTGGTGCAGCGCGCGGGTGGAGTGCTTTCCGAGCTGTCGATCGACAACGCGATCGTGTTCGAAGGGCCGCTCAATGCCGGCTGTCCCAAGCATGCGCCGTACAATGTCGTCTACCTCGATGGCTCGGTCGAGCAGTTGCCGGCTGCCTTGACCAGTCAGCTGGCCGATGGCGGCCGTCTGGTCGGCGTCCAGCTGGATCAGGGCGTCGGGCGCGCGAGCCTCTGGATCAAGAGCGGCAGCGCCATCTCCCGGCGCGTGCTGTTCGACGCGAACGTCGCGCCGCTGCCCGGCTTCGCCGCGCCGCCACGCTTCGTGTTCTAGCGATCGTGCCGGCCATGTCCCTCGTGCGAGGCGCCACCTGGAGCGCTGCAGTGCTGGCGCTCGCCGGATGGAGCGGCGCGGCCCAGGCTGCCAGCCTCTATGAGGCCCTGGCAACCGCCTATGCCAGCAATCCGACCCTGGAAGCGGCGCGCGCGCAGCTGCGGGCGACCGACGAAGGCGTGCCGCAGGTGCTGTCCGAGTGGCGGCCGACGGTGCTCGGCACCGCGCAGGGCGGGCACGAGTGGGACCAGCAGAACGAGCCGATCGAGCTTGACCAGGAGACCAATCCGCGCAGCTACGGCGTAACGGTGCGCCAGCCGATCTTCGACGGCTTCGGCACCGTCGCCGGAACATCGCAGGCCGAGAACCTGGTCCAGGCCGGCCGGGCTCAATTGACCGACACCGAACAGACCGTGCTGCTGAACGCGGTGACCGCCTACATGAACGTGGTGCGCGACGCCGCCGTGCTCGAGCTCAACCGCAACAACGAGAAGGTGCTGCAGCGCCAGCTCGAAGCGACGCAGGTGCGCTTCGATGTCGGCGAGCTGACTCGCACCGACGTCGCGCAATCGGAGGCGAGCCTGCAGGGCGCGATTGCGGCGCGCATCCAGGCCGAAGGTCAGCTGACGGCATCGCAGGCGATCTATCGCCAAGTGATCGGCGAAGAGCCGGTTGATGTGAAGATGCCGGACGGGGCGCCGCTCACGCTGCCATCCAATCGCGATGAATCCATTGCGCTGTCACGCGGCGCCCCTGATGTCCGTTCAGCGGAGTTCCAGGAGCGTGCCGCCAAGGACGATATCGACGTCCAGTTCAGCGACATGCTGCCGACCGTGGCCGTCGAAGGCAGCTGGCAACGACAGCAGGATCTCGGTCTGCGCGACAGCGAGGAAGATGTGGGTTCGATCATCGGTCAGGTGACGATTCCGCTCTACCAGGCCGGCGCCCCGGATTCCCGGGTGCGGCAGTCCAAGCAGCGCTACATGCAGTTGCGCCGGCTGACCGACGAGGCGATGCGGGCGGCGGAGCAGGAGGCGGTGAACGCCTGGACCTTGCTGCAAACCACCATTGCCCAGGCGCGCTCGTTCCAGGAGCAGGTGCGCGCCAACGAGATCGCGCTGGAAGGCGTGCGGCAGGAGCAGGAGGTCGGCGCCCGGACCATCCTCGACGTGCTGGACGCCCAGCAGGCGCTGCTGGTCTCGCAGGTGAACCTGGTTTCGACCCAGACCGATCAGGTCGTGGCGGAATACCGCCTGCTGGCTTCGGGGGGTGCCCTGACCGCCCAGAACCTGGCCCTGAATGTCGAATACTACGACCCGGCGCGGCACTACGATAAGGTGCGGAACAAATTCATCGGGACCGGGTCCAGCGTCGAATAAGGCCTTGAGCGGGCAGGGCGGATTTCAACTCGGTGGCGACTAACCCGTTCCTTGAGAAACCCCACCGAAGTGGCTAGGATTGCAGGGGTTGCGCCCGATCTTGCCAGGATGGGCCCGGTCGATGGCGCTATTGAAGTTTGTACGCCGGGAGTAGCACCTCCGGGGACGAGGTTATGAACGACGCCAAAGCGACCCAAGAACCGTCGATGGAGGAGATCCTCGCTTCGATCCGGCGCATTATTTCGGAAGAAGGCAGCGCGGACGAGGCAACGGCGAAGCAGCCCGAGCCGCCGCCGGCTCCACCGCCTGCGCCGCCGGCGCCACCCCCTGCGGCAGTCGCTCCACCGCCGCCTCCGCCTCCCGAGGAAGAAGAGGAACTGGTCCTGACGGACGAGATTGCGGAAGAGCCGCAGCCGCCGGAGCCAGAACCAGAGCCAGAGCCAGAGCCAGAGCCGGAAGAGGAGATTGAGTTGGCACAACCCGAGCCGCCACCGCCGCCTCCGCCACCGAGGCCGACGCCGGCCCCGCAGCTGGCCGAGCCGACGGAGCATGTTGCCGGGCCGGGTGTTGGCGAGGCACCTTTGGTATCACCCGACGTGGCCGAAGCATCGGCATCCGTCATGGCGCAATTGATCGCGCGGAGGGCGCAGACCGTGGTCGAAGTCCAATCACCGGGCCAGGGATTGCTGGTCGAGACGCTCGTACGCCAGGCAGTGGAGCCGATGCTGCGCGATTGGCTGGATGCCAATCTGCAGACGATCGTCGAGCGTCTGGTCCGCCGCGAGGTCGAACGGATCGCCCGGCGCGCCGAGCTTAGCTGACGTTCGGCGGCGTCGCGGATGCGCGCCCACCCTGGTTGACGGGGCAAGGTCGGCCGCTATAACAGCCCGAAAATCGCGTTTGTCCTGAGGAAGGCCAGCGATGCTGGAGAAGACTTTCCGGCCCGACGAGGTCGAGAAGAAACACTATCGCGCGTGGGAGCAGTCCGGCGCCTTTGCGGCGCACGAGGACTCCAATCGCGCGCCCTTCACCATCATGATGCCGCCGCCGAACGTGACCGGCAGCCTGCACATGGGCCACGCGCTCAACATGACGCTGCAGGACATCCTGACGCGCTACCAACGCATGCACGGGCGCGACGCGCTGTGGCAGCCAGGCACCGACCATGCCGGCATTGCGACCCAGATGGTGGTCGAGCGCGAGCTGGCGAAGCAGGGCAAGAAGCGCACCGATCTCGGCCGCGAGAAGTTCCTGGAAAAGGTCTGGGAGTGGAAGGCCGAATCCGGCGGCGCGATCACCAATCAGCTGCGGCGCCTGGGCGCATCGCCTGATTGGCCGCGCGAGCGCTTCACCATGGACGAGGGCCTCAACAAGGCCGTCCGCAAGGTGTTCGTCGATCTTTACCGCCAAGGCCTGATCTATCGCGACAAGCGGCTGGTGAACTGGGACCCCAAGTTCCACACCGCGATCTCCGACCTCGAGGTGGTGCAGAAGGAGAAGCAGGGGCACCTCTGGCACCTGCGCTATCCGGTGGAGGGCCAGCCCGATCGCTTCCTGACCGTCGCGACCACGCGGCCGGAGACTATGCTGGGCGATACCGCGGTCGCGGTGCATCCGGACGATGCGCGCTACAAGGATCTGGTCGGCAAGCACCTGGTCCTGCCGCTGGTCGGCCGCCGCATCCCGGTGGTCGCCGACGAATACGCCGATCCCGAAACCGGCAGCGGCGCGGTCAAGATCACGCCGGCGCACGACTTCAACGACTTCGAGGTCGGCCGCCGGCACAAGCTGGAGATGATCAACATCTTCGACGCCGACGCGCGCATCAACGAGAATGCGCCGGAGGCCTATCGCGGCCTGGACCGCTACAAGGCGCGCGAGAAGGTGGTCGAAGACCTGGCCGCCCTCGGTCTCATTGAGAAGGTCGACGACCACACGCTGATGCTGCCGTACGGCGACCGCTCGGACGTGGTGATTGAGCCGTGGCTGACCGACCAGTGGTATTGCGACGCTGCGACCCTCGCCAAGCCGGCGATCAAGGCGGTGGAAGAGGGCCGCACCGTGTTCGTGCCAAAGCAGTGGGAGAACACCTATTACGAATGGATGCGCAACATCCAGCCGTGGTGCATCTCGCGCCAGCTGTGGTGGGGGCACCAGATCCCGGCCTGGTACGGGCCCGACGGCAAACTGTTCGTCGCGTACGATGAAGCCGAAGCCCGGGGGCTGGCGCAGAAGGAATACGGCAAGGACATCGCGTTGACGCGCGATCCCGATGTGCTCGACACCTGGTTCTCCTCGGGGCTCTGGCCGTTCTCGACCCTGGGCTGGCCGGAGCAGAGCCCGGCGCTGAAGCGCTACTATCCCGGTGACGTGCTGGTCACCGGCTTCGACATCATCTTCTTCTGGGTCGCCCGCATGATGATGCTGGGCATCCATTTCATGGGCGATGTGCCGTTCCGCACCGTCTATATCCACGCCCTGGTGCGCGACGCGTGCGGGCAGAAGATGTCCAAGTCCAAGGGCAACGTCATCGATCCCCTGGAACTGATCGACAAGTACGGCGCCGATGCGCTGCGCTTCACACTGGCCGCGCTGGCGGCGCAGGGCCGCGACATCAAGATGTCGGAGCAGCGGGTCGAAGGGTATCGCAACTTCGCGACCAAGCTGTGGAATGCCACGCGCTATGCGCTGATGAACGAGTGCAAGCCGGTCGCGGGCTATGATCCGTCGTCGCTCAAGGACCCGGTCAATCGCTGGATCGTCGGGCGGCTGGTCGCGACCGCGCGCGCAGTCGAGCAGGCGCTGGCGCAATACCGCTACAACGACGCCGCCAGCGCGCTCTATCGCTTCGTGTGGGGCGAGTTCTGCGACTGGTACCTGGA